>NZ_JBBWVD010000020.1:0-110924 GCF_041903745.1 Thiocapsa sp. C2-2m
CGGTGCTCGGCGGGATCGCGGCCTTCGGTCTGGTCGGACTCTTCATCGGCCCCATCGTCATCGCCATCCTGCTGGCCGTCTGGCGCGAATGGATCGCCGAGCCGACGCCCCGAGGCTGAGAGCCGGCCCGCGTCCTCGTCACCACTGCACCAGCCCGGTATAGGCCGTCGCCAGCACCAGCAGCCCGAAGGCGATGCGATACCAGGCGAAGACCTCGAAGCTGTGGTTGGAGACGTAGCGTAGCAGCACCTTGATGCTGAGCATGGCGGCGAGAAAGGCAGCGAGGAAACCGACGCCGAAGACCGGCAGGTCGTGCAGGGCGAGCAGATCCCGAGACTTGAAGATGTCGTACACGGTCGCGGCCAGCATGGTCGGGATGGCAAGGAAAAACGACAGCTCGGTCGCCGCCTTGCGCGACAGCCCGAAGACCAACCCGCCCATGATGGTGGCGCCGGCACGGGACACGCCCGGGAACATGGCTATCGTTTGGGCGAAGCCGACCTTGAGCGCCTCGCGCCATCCGATGTCGTCCACCTCGGTGAATCGCACGCGAGGCGGGCGCCGCTCGATATAGAGAATCACCAAGCCGCCGACGATCAGCGCGCCGGCAACCGTGAGCGGGTTGAACAGGTAGGTCTTGATCGTGTCGTGAAACAGGACCCCAAGCACCATGGCGGGCAGGAAGGCGATCAGGATGTTTAGTGCGAAGCGCCGCTCCGGGGTAGGCGACCACATACGGCGCACCACACGCACGATCCGCTCGCGGTAAAGCCAGCAGACCGCCAAGATGGCCCCGAATTGGATGACGATCTTGAAGACCTTGCTCTGCTCGTCGGTATAGCCGAGCAAGCTGCCGACGATGATCAAATGCCCGGTCGAGGAGATCGGCAAGAACTCGGTCAGACCTTCGACGATGCCGAGGATCAGCGCCTTTAGCAGTAGGATTGAATCGATCATGCGGGGCCTCGGGTCCGATCAGGCGCTGCCCCGCTTGACGGGGTCATCTTGTCGGCTGCCTCTGCATCATACAGTTGGTGCAGATGGACGGCCTCGGTCGTCGGTTTACGAACCCGCAGGTTGAGCATCTCCACCATGAAGGAGAAGGCCATCGCGAAGTAAAGGTAGCCCTTGGGCACCTCCTGCCCCGTGCCTTCCGCGACGAGCGCGACGCCGACCAAAACCAGGAAGGAGAGCGCGAGCATCTTTACCGTCGGATGTCGGTCGACGAAATCGCCGATCGGCTTGGCCGCGAACATCATGACCCCGATCGCGATGACGATCGCGGTCACCATGACCCAGACATCGTCCGCCAGACCGATCGCCGTGATCACCGAATCCAGCGAGAACACGATGTCGATCACCGCGATCTGTGCGATCACCAAAGGCAGGAGCGTGGCGACATGCTTGGGGGCGTGATGCTCCCCGCCGCCTTCGAGGCTGCTGTGGATCTCCGTCACCGCCTTGTAGATCAGGAAGAGACCGCCGAGCAAGAGGACCAGATCACGGCCCGAGACCGGATGCCCCATCACCTCGAACCAGGGCTCCACGAGACGCGCCAGCCAAGCGATCGACAGCAGCAGCAGGATGCGCGTACCCATGGCCGCCAGCAGTCCGAACTGGCGCGCGAAAGGGCGCTGATGCTCGGGCAGGTTCGAGACCAGCAAGGTCAGGAAGATGATGTTGTCGATGCCCAAGACGATCTCGAGCACCGTCAGCGTCAGCAGGGCGCTCCAGAGGTTGATGTCCGATAACCACTCCATAGGATGTGCGCAGCCTTCTAGTCTATTGACAAGTCAGGGCTCCATCGCCGGCGACCCCTAAAGGCGATGCCGACCGGAGATCCGGTGATATGGGGCGCAGCCGGAATCGCACCGAATCCGTGCCCGCCGTCGGGCGTGAATGATTGCATACTCCTGATGGATCGAACACCCGACGGACCGACTCCGGTCAAGACGCGATCGGCTCCTCGGTCCTTCACCCGCTTCAGCCGCGATCCATCGCGCTGCCGCCGACTCGCGGCGAAATCGCCGGGGCCCGACTCGGCACGCGAGCGACAACTGGCCGCCAGCCTTTCGGCGGCGGGACCGCGCATTCGAACGAGGATCCGTTGCACGCCGATGGCGAGTAAGCTGGCCACCACCGCGGGCAGGGCCTCCGGCCCCCCGCGACTGCCAGCGCAACGACGAAGCTGCACATCTCCAGGAGCGGCGCTCCGCGCAGTATCCCCAGACCGGCAGTTCGCGGGCCGGCAACGTCAGGGGGCTGTCGCGGCGCCAACGCCGGCGGTCTTCAGGAAGTCACGTCTCTGCATGGGTGGTCCTCGTCGGGGCTGATGGGGGATCGCCGCGAAGGGCAGCTTCCGAGCGGGGGATGCGGCGCTGCGGGGGATTGTAAGCCCGATCACCGCGCCATTTCCCGCCCCCGGGAGGGATCCCTCGACCCGACCGGCGGCACAAGCCGCCGTCCCCGAGAAGGCGTCGAGGTACCACAAGCAAGCCCGTACCGGGACAGGACATCGGGGCCGGACCGCCGCGCTGCTCTCAGGTCAGGGCCGACGCCGGTCGCGCGAGCGCCCGAGCGATACGCTCCGCCAGACTCTCGTGGAGCGACAGCAGTGCCGGGGTGAAGATGAGGACCAGGATGGTGGAGAACCCCACACCGAAGGCGAGCGAGGCCGCCATGGGAATCAGGAACTGAGCTTGGAGGCTGGTCTCGAAGATCAGCGGGCCCAGGCCGACGACGGTGGTCGCCGAGGTCAAGAGCATCGCCCGCAGACGCGACGTGGCGGCATCGATCAGCGCCGCATCGACATCCATGCCGGCGTCGCGCAGCTCGTGATACATGCTGACCAGGATGATGGCGTTGTTGACGACGATGCCGGACAGCCCGAACAGGCCGAACAGCGACAGCAGGGTTAGGTCCAGCCCGAGCAGCCAGTGCCCCGCAATGGCCCCGATCAGGCCGAGCGGGATCGCCGTCATCACCACCAACGGCCATCCCCAGCTCGAAAAGACCGCGGCCAGGATGACATAAATCAGCCCCAGGCCGAGCATCAGCCCCATCTGCATATCGCCGAGCGTCTCGCGCTGATCGGTGGCGCGGCCCTCGAAGCTGTACTCGATGCCGTGATGCACCGCAAGCTGGGGCAGAAGCTCGCGTTCGAGTGCCTCGCGCACGTTGTCCGGCGTGCTCATGGCACGGTTGATGTCCGCCGACACCTCCACCGCCAGGCGACCGTCGGCATGCCGCAAGGTCTCGAAGCCGCGCTGCGTCTCCCAACGCGCAACCGTCGGCAAGGGGACAAAACTGCCGTCGGGAGCCCTGATCAGCAGTTGCTCGAGCGCATCGAGCCGGGTCCGCTCGGCACGCGGCAACAGGACCCGGACCTCCAGCTCGTCCTGTCCGACCTGGACCAGTTGCGCCAAGTGGCCGTCGAAGGCGGCGCGCAGTTGTCGACCGAGCGCCTCCGTGGTCAAGCCCAACGCCTGCCCTGCCGGCGTGAGCCGGTAGACGAGCTGCTCGCGGCCGAACGGCATATCGTCGAGGATCTCGGACACGCCCGGGATCCCTTCCAGACTCTGCCCGAGCTCGAGCGCGGCCGCCTTCAGACTTGCGGCGTCGTCGCCGGTCAGGCGAACCGTGAGGTCGCGGCCGGGAGGGCCGGCGCGGCGCGAGGAGATGACCAGACTCTCAAGCCCGGCCGGCATCCGAATCTCGCCCCGCCATGCGGCTAGGAAGTCCTCGTTGCGAACCTCGCGGTCCTCCGAGGGCACCAGTTGCACCAACACGGAGGCGAGCTGATCGCCGGTGGCTCCGGAGCCGCTCTCGACCGAGACCGTACCGCCCAAGCGGGCGATTGCGGCATCGATCAGCCCGCCGCCCATCCTGGTCTCGGTGTCGCGCAGGGCGCGCTCCATCTCGGCGAGGAAGTCCCCGGTTTGCTCGCGCGGCGTACCCGCGACGAAGGTGGCGTTTGCAAAAACGATCTGCGCCTCGGGCGACGGAAAGAAGACGAACTGGACGCGCCCGCCCGCCAGCAGCCCGACCGCCATCATCATCAGGACGACCACCAGACTCACCGTGACACCCCGCCAACGCAGGCAGCTCGTGACGAGCGGGCGGTAGAGCCGGTCCCGGAAGTAGTCGAATCCGGCGTCCACCCGACGACGCCAGCGCGGGACGGTCGCCTCGACATGATGCTCGAAGGCCGCGCGCAGGTGCGCCGGCATCACCAGGAAGACCTCGGCCAGCGAGGCCAGCAGGACCATCATGGCGACGAAGGGAATATCCCCGAGGATATTGCCCATGATTCCGCCGATCATCATCAGCGGCAGGAATGCCGCCACCGTGGTCATGGCCGAGGCAACGACCGGCCAAAACATCCGACGCGCCCCGGCGATCGCCGCCTCCGCAGGCGCCATCCCGGCCCGGAAACGCGACTCGGCATACTCCCCGATGACGATGGCATCGTCGTCGATGACCCCGAGCGTCAGCAGCAGCCCGAACAGGCTGATCATGTTGATGGTGCCGCCGAACAACCAGAGCAGCGCCAGAGCGGCCAAATAGGCGGTCGGAATCCCCATCGCCACCCAGAAGGCGACCCGTCCGGGCAGGAAAATAAACAACAGCAGGAGCACCAGCGTGAAGCCTTGGAGCCCGTTGTCCACCAGCAGGTCGATGCGCTCCTGGATCTGCTGCCATTGGGCATCGAAGACGGTCAGCTCGATCGCCGGGGGCAAGGTCGGTCGGACATCGGCCAGCCATTCATCAAAGATGCGGGCGGCCTTCAACGAGTTGCCCGTCTCGGCGCGCTGGACCAAAAGCTCGACGGTCGCAGGGGCGTCCTCTTCCTGCAGAAGGCGGCCGGTCTCGGGGGATGCGCCCAGCGCCACGGCCGAGAGACTCAGACTCGCCGGTCGCGCCTCGCGCACGATCGTGGCGACGTCGCCGAGCCGCACCAGGCCGCGCTCGTCGCTGACGATCGCCAACCCCTCGAAATCCAGCGGGTCGCGCCGCTGCTCGAGACTCCGCAGCTCGCGTGCACCGTCGGCGTCACCGGCGATGCCCGACGGGATGTCGCGCGCGAGACGATCGACTTGCTCGCCGATGCCGTCGAGCGACAAACCGAGGGTCTCCAGAACGCGGCCGGGGACCTCGATCGCGATGCGCTCCTCGGGCAGACCGCCGATGTCGACGCGGTCGATCCCGCGCGCGAGCAGCTCGCGCTCGAACTGCCGAACCCAAGGTCGCAGGTCCGCCAGGGAGGGTCCGGAGACGAGCAGCCGGGCGACCGACTCGTAACGCGAGATGCGGCTGATTTGCGGGGTCTCGGCATCCCTCGGGAAGTTGCGAAACTCGTCGACCCGCTGGCGCGCCTGGTCAAGCGCCAGCAGCGGGTCGGTGCCTTCGTGCAGCTCCAGCGACAGACTGGCGATGCCCTGGGCGGCGGTCGAGGTCAGCTTCTTCAGACCATCGACCGTCTTGAGGCGCTCCTCCAGCGGAATGATGATGCCGGTCTCGACATCCTCGGCCGAGGCGCCGCTCCAGACCACCCGGACCGAAATCACATCCAGGGCAAAGGTGGGGAAGTACTGGATGTTCATCCGGGTCAGAGCGATTCCGCCCATGATGAACATCAGCGCCATCAGCAGATTGGCGAGCAGCCGGTGCCGCGCAAAGACGGCGATGAGACCCCGTCTCACTGGATCGTCTCCACCTTGAGACTATCCAGCGCATTGGGTAAGTGGCTGACCATGACCGGCATGCCGGTCTTGAGCGTCGGCGCGCGCACCAACACCAGACCCGGCTGCGACTCGGTACCCGCGGTCTCGCCCACCCGCTCGACCGGGACACCGGTCAGCCGGCCCTCCTTGACCGCAAAGATCCGGTCACCGCCATGCAGCGCCGCGAAGGGCAAGGCCAGGGTGCCGGACGCGACCGGGCGATCCAACCGCAGATCCACAAAGGCGCCGAGCGGCAGGTCGGCGCCCGGATCAAGCCGCAGCAGCGCATCGACACCGCGTGCGTCGGCCTCGCCGGCAAGACGTTCCATAACCGCCGTCACGGTCTTTCCGGCATGATGACCCTCCGCCGGCAAGCGCGTGCCGGCGTCCAGGGCGTCGCGCAGCTCCTCGGCGTAGGTTCCGGGAATCTTGGCCCGCAGATAAAGGCCGTCGACCGGGATAAGCGTCAGGATGGTCTGGTTGGCCTGGAGCTGATCGCCCGCTGCTGCCTCGACCACACCGATGCGCGCAGCGAAAGGGGCCGCGATCTCGCCACGCGCGACATCGCGCTCGGCCTCCGCCAGCGTGGCCTGGAGCGAAGCCAAACGCGCCGGGTGCTCGGCGATGGACTGCTCGCGCAGCGTCACCGCCAGCCGTGCCCGCGCGAGCTGCTGGCGCGCCTCGTCGACCTCGGCGGCCGAGCCCAGTTTCTTGGTCTGCACCTGATCCGCGCGGCTCACTCCGCTCTCGGCCAGCCGCAACAGCTCGCGCTCCTGCTCCAGTGCCTCGCCGTCGTGGGAGAGGCGCAATTGCTCTTTCTCGACCTCGGCGCGCGCCTTCATGAGACGCGGCTGCAGATCGCGCGGGTCGATCCGAGCGAGCGGAGCGCCCTTCGCAACCAGCTCCCCGTCGCGGACCATCACGTCCAGCAGCCGCCCCGTCACCGGAGCGGCTGCCCGCACCCGATCCGGGGCCTCCACGCGACCGAACAACGACAGGACAGGACGGTGGTCCGATGGCGCGACATCGACGGCCTCCACCCGCCAAACCCGTTCCACACGCGTCACTGGATGCGGGTTCGGACGGGTCTCCTTAAGGACTACAAATCCGCCCAAGCCGCCGGCCAGGATCAGGACCGGGAGGAGACGCCGCAGCATCGGATTCGGCGGAGCCTGTTGGGTGTCTTGGATCATTCGCATCTGTTAGGACCTGCTTGGCGACGGCGTTGCCGATCGAAGTCTGCTCGGAGACACGCCATGACTATCGGTTGCACGACCCGCTGCGAAAATGCCGCATCGGTGCACACGGGTTGCGGGAACAGGGTATGCGGGTGATAAGCCTGCGACCATGAAAATTGACACAGGTCTCCGAAAAAAGTTTGAATGCGAATACCGAGGGGAACGCTGCTCGAAGGGGCACCAGCGGCGCGGCCCCAGGAGAGGTTATCACCGGGCGCCGGGCGCTCACGCACCCGCCCGCGTCTGAGTCGCTCGCAAGCTCCCGATCCACGATCGCTGGGACGATCCGGTCACCCCCAGACATTAAGGGCCGTGATGGGATTGTCAAAGAAACGATCGACGACCAGGTAGAGCGCCAGGTAGGTTTGCAGCAAGCCCAGCAGATCGAGCATGACGGCCATCATCGCGATGCCGCCGCCCGGGATATCGGCCGTACCGGAAGACGAGGCATTGGTGACCAGCACGATAAAGAGGTCCTGCTGCGTGCCAAGTTCGGCACCGGCCAACTGGGACATAAAGATCAAGAGGATTGACTGGTAGAGGGCCGATCCGTCCATGTTCAGGGTCGCCCCCCAAGGGCAGGGTCAGGCTGGTCACCTCCTCACTGATCCCGGCGTCCTCCGGTGCCTGCTTGGAGACCGGATAGGTTGCCGAGCTGGAGGCCGTGGAGCGGGCCGTCACCAGTGGCTCCCGGCAGGCGGACGCAAAGGCCAAGGGCGAACGCCCGGTACGCAACCGGTAGGGTGTCGGCAATAACACACCGGAGTGCAACACGGCGGCGGGTGCGACGGCCCACTCGAAGGAGTGGAATTGTAGGACACCGTCCCAGTCCATTCGGGCAAGGCTGGCATAGACCAGTGCGGCGACACCGACCGGCGCGAGCTACAGAGCTCTGCACAGCAGTTGCATGATCAGCGCGTCGAGTGCTTCGGCGCCGCCGATAGTTGTCGCTCGCCGGTCCGGGGCGATGCGGCGGGCACCCAATGCCGCAACGACCCCAACAAACACGTTATGGAGGATGTTCCCCTCGGCGAGGGAGGCAAAGAGGTTGCTCGGTATCAGATTGCCGATCAGCCGTTCCAAGCTGAAACCCGCTCCAATCGCTTCCACGGGGGGCAATTCGAGCAGTCCGGGGGGGTAGATCGCTCGAGAAGGGAAGACCGATCAGGGTCCCGAGGGTCGCTGCCACGGTGATCGTGATCAGGTAATAGAGCAGCGCGCGCCCGCCGATCCGCCGCAAAGCCCGGCCGTCCGCCAGCGTGTCGAAGATCGGGTCCGCCGTATCCGTCAGCGACCGCGACGCCGACCGTAACGGGAAACGAGCTTGGCGGCATCTTTACGACGGCATGTCGGTCTACGACGTCGCCACGCGGCTCGGCAGCCAAACCCTTCCGGACCGAGGCACACCGCGCCCCCGGAGCGGGAAGATGGACGACCGGCACCGCATGCGGGGCGATAACCAGCGTCGAGGTGCGCATCTCGCGCGCCGTCGACGCCGTTACTAAGGCAGGGTGTTGACGGCCTCGGCACCTTCTTTGGGAACCGTCAGGAGATCCGCACGACTGATCCCGAGCATGATCACCGTGGCAGTCGCGACGAAGATGGTCGAGTAGGTCCCCACCGCAACCCCTATGATGAGAGCGAGCGAAAAGCCGCTCAGGGCCTCTCCGCCGAACACGTAGAGCGCGACCAAGACCAGCAGGGTTGTTCCACCGGTGATGATAGTCCGCGACATGGTTTGGTTGACCGCCATGTTGGTGATCTCGATGACCGTTCCCTTGCGGATCTTGCGGAAACTCTCTCGGATCCGGTCGAAAATTACGATGGTATCGTTCAGCGAGTAGCCGATGACGGCGAGAACTGCAGCCAATACCGTCAAATCGAACGGGATCTGGAAGAGCGAGAAAACCCCGACGACGAAAAAGGCGTCATGCAGGGTGGCCGTGACGGCACCGATGGAGAAGCGCCACTCGAAACGCAAGGCCACGTAGATCAGGATACCGATGAGTGCGAAGAGCACAGCAAGACCACCTTGCTCGCGAAGCTCCTCGCCGACCTGGGGTCCGACGAACTCGACGCGACGCAGCTCGACCTTTCCCCCAACCGCCTCGCTGAGCGTCTTGAAGACCTCCTCGCTCAATTGCGCGCTGGCCTCTTCGCCCTCCTGCGGTGCGAGCCGGATCAGGACGTCGGTGAGCGCGCCGAAATGCTGAATGGTCGCGCCGGTAAAGCCTTTCGCCTCAAGCGCGGCGCGAACGTCGCTCAGCTCGGCGGGGTTCTGATACCCCACCTCGAGCACGGTACCGCCGGTGAAGTCCAGACCGAGATTGAATCCGCGAATCAGGATCGACAGGAAAAAGATAAGCATCAACACGCCGGACAGGATGACCGCCGGTCGGCGCATGCCCATGAAGTCGATGTTCAGATCGTTGATGACACCCAGGTCTCTCATCGGAATCGCCCTTGGTTTAGGGCGCTCTCAACATCGAGCGCCCTGGATTGTGATCGTCGTTGGTTAAATCGCGTTCGGCGCGGCATGCGAATGCAATTGGCTCGGCAGCCACCGACACACCTCGGAGCAGAACGCGATTTAAGTCCTTTTAGGTGTTTTCACTTGAACCGCGTTGACGCCGAAACCTCGGGCCGACTCGACACCGCACCTCTCAACGGGGGGAGCCCCTGCCGAGGACGCGGTTCAAATGGCCAACTTCTTCACGCGCCGCCCGCCGTAGATCAGATTGATCATTGCACGCGAGCCGAAGATGGCCGTGAACATCGAGGTCGCGATGCCGATGACCAGCGTTACGGCGAATCCCTTGATCGGCCCCGTCCCGAAGCTGAACAAGACGATGGCCGCAATGAGGGTCGTCACGTTCGCGTCGACGATACTCGAGAGCGCCTTGTCGAAGCCGGCATGTATACATGCCTGCGGCGAGCTTCCGTTGCGGATCTCCTCGCGTATTCGCTCGTATATGAGCACATTGGCATCGACCGCCATACCGACGGTCAAGACGATCCCGGCAATTCCGGGCAAGGTCAGAGTCGCCTGCAACATCGACAGGATCGCGACGATCATGATCACGTTGGCGACCAGAACGACATTCGCCACCAAGCCGAAGACGCGGTAATAGAACGCCATGAAGACCAGGACCAGCGCCATACCCACCATGACGGACATGAAGCCCTGGTCGATGTTGTCTTGGCCGAGACTGGGACCGATGGTGCGTTCCTCGACGATCTGGATCGGCGCCGCCAAGGCACCCGAGCGCAGCAGGAGCGCGAGGTTGTGCGCCTCGTCGCTGCTGTCCAACCCGGTGGTTTGAAAGCGCCGCCCGAAGGGCTCGCGAATGGTCGCGACGCTGATGACTTCTTCCACCTTCCGACTCCGCTTGACCGCCTCGCCGTCGACGACCTCTGTGGTGGTCACATTCTCGATGAAGACCACAGCCATCGGCTTGCCGACGTTTTCGGTCGTGATATCGCGCATCCGTCTGGCACCCTGCCCGTCGAGGTTCACGAACACGGCGGGGCTACCGGACTGTGAGTCGAAACCGGCCGAGGCGTCCGTGATCTGATCGCCGGTGACGATCACGCGACGGTTGAGCAGGATCGGCTGGCCGTCGCGCTCGCGGTAGAGCCGGCTCCCGACGGGAACACGGCCATCGAGGGCATCGGCAACGCTGTGCTCGGTGTCGACCAAGCGATATTCAAGGGTCGCAGTGGCACCCAGCAGCTCCTTGAGACGCCCCGGGTCCTGCGCGCCCGGCAACTGGACGACGATGCGGCGCTCGCCCTGGCGCGCGATGCTGGGCTCGGCCACGCCGAGTGCATTGACGCGATTGCGCAGGGTCGTAATGTTCTGCTGCAACGCGAAGGACCGGATCTCCTCCTGCTGGGCCGGCGGCAGGCTCGCCGCGATAGCGAAACTGCCGCCTTCGTCGAGGGGCTGGATGTCGAGATCGCTGAACTCGCTGTTCAGGGCCCGCTGGGCCTCATCGCGCATCTCTGTATCGCTGAATTTTACCAGGATGCGCGAGCCCTCGCGCGCAACGGTGAGATAGCGGATCTTGCGATCGCGTAGCTCGGTGCGGATGTCGCCGACGTAGCGCTCGAGCGCTTGTTCAAGAGCGGCTTCCATATCAACGTCGATGACGACATGGATGCCGCCGCGCAGATCGAGCCCCATCGACATGGGGTTGAGGCCGAGAAACCTTACCCAACCGGGAAGGTCCGCCGACAGTGTCAGCGCGGTGCGATAGCGCTCCGAGAGGGTCCGTTCGATCGCATCCTGCCCGGCCAATTGCTCGGCGGACGAGGCGAAGCGCACCAGCAGCTTACCGCCTTCGCGTGTCTCGATGTCCTTGAAAGGCGCACCGGCGGTTTCAAGTGCGGCCCGCACATCGGCGACACTGGCCTCCGTCACCTCGGAGCCGCGCGCGGCCGTAATCTCGATCGACGGATCCTGGGAAAATAGGTTCGGAACCGCAAGGAGCAGGGCGCCGAGGATGACGCCCAGGATCAGCAGGTTCTTCCACAAGGGGTATTGGTTCATTGCAATTCCAGTCGCAACAGCGGGGGCGATCGGGGATGGGCCGGACGTCGGCCGGCGCCAAGGAGGGCGCCCGCGCCCTGATCCGGAGGCATCCGGTCAAGACGCCGCGGCGTACGAGGCGCCGCGGCCGAGGTGCGGGCGAAGGGCTTACAGGTCCTTCAGCGTTCCTTTCGGCATCACGGACTCGACCGAGCTGCGCCGGATCTTGACCGCGACACCGTCGGCGATGTCGAGCAACGCAAAGTTGTCCCCGATGTCGGCAATACGCCCGGCGATGCCGCCGATCGTCACAACCTCGTCGCCCTTCGCCAAGGACTCCACCATCTTGCGGTGCTCCTTCTGACGCTTGGCTTGCGGACGGATCAACAGAAAATAGAAGACGACCGCAAACAACACCAGCGGGAGCAGGGCCAGGAAGGGGTCCCCTGCACCGGCAGCGGCCTCGCCTTGAGCAACGGCATCGGAGATCAGGAAGCTCATCATTCATTGCCTATGGTCTGGGGATCGCTCGGTCGCGATCCGGCGGTTGAAACGAGGATGGGACCCGCACAGGTCACTCAACCTCTGGAAAACTCGGCGCCGAATTATGGCATAGCGCGGAGCAAGTTGCAGCGTCGGGCAAGACGCGACCGTTGCGACCGACCTGGTTCCGCGATCGCCCCGACGTCGCCGCGGACCTTGGCCCTACGATAAACGCGTTCTGGATCAGGGCGTAGGTTGTGCCGAGCCGTGCGAGGCACAACCAACCATCGGCGCAAGTTGTGCTTACTATCGTCAGCACAACCTACGGGTATGGAAGTTTGCGGAAATCACCTAAAGGCGCGCCTTGGATCGGTCGAAAGGGGTGTTGCGCGCAGCGCCTCGAGCTCGCCGATGAAGGCGGCGTAGCGGCCTGCGGCGATGGCCTCGCGCAGCTCGCGCATCAGGGTTTGGTAGTAGTGGAGGTTGTGGATCGTCTGCAGACGCGCCCCGAGGATCTCCTTGCACTTGTCCAGGTGGTGCAGGTAGGCGCGGCTGTAATGGCGGCAGCAGTAGCAGTCGCAGAGCGGATCCAGCGGACCCTCGTCGGTTCGGTTGGCGCTGTTGCGGATCTTCACCGTCCCTTGGTGGGTAAAGAGATAGCCGTTGCGGGCGTTGCGGGTCGGCATGACGCAGTCGAACATGTCGATGCCGCGCCCGACCGCGGCCACGATGTCCTCGGGCGTACCCACGCCCATCAGGTAGCGCGGACGATCCGTCGGCAGCTTATCGCTCATAAAATCGAGGATGCGCAGCCGCTCGGCCTCCGACTCGCCGACCGACAACCCGCCCACGGCATAGCCATCGAAGCCGATGGTCATGAGCCCGTTCAAGGATTCGGCGCGCGGTCCCTCGTGCATGCCGCCTTGGACGATCCCGAAGAGGGCCGATGGATTGTCCCCGTGGGCCTCGCGCGAGCGTGCCGCCCAGCGCAGCGAGAGCGCCATCGAGGCCCGCGCCTGCGCCTCGTCGGCGGGATAGGGTGTGCACTCGTCGAAGATCATGACGATGTCGGAGCCGAGCGCGCGCTGGACCTGCATGGAGATCTCTGGGCTCAGAAAGACCGGACTGCCGTCGACCGGCGAGCGAAAGTGCACGCCATCCTCCGTGATCTTGCGCAGCTCGCCCAGGCTGAAGACCTGAAAGCCGCCCGAATCCGTGAGGATGGGGCGCTCCCAGTGCATGAATCCGTGCAGATCGCCGCAGCGACGAATGATCTCGGTGCCGGGACGCAGCATCAGATGAAAGGTGTTGCCCAGGACGATCTCGGCGCCTAGATCGGTCAGCTCCTCCGGGGTCATCGCCTTGACGGTCCCGTAGGTCCCGACCGGCATGAAGGCCGGGGTCTCGACCGTCCCGCGCGCGAAGCGCAAACGGCCACGCCGGGCCAGTCCATCGTTGGCCAGGAGGTCAAAGTCCATGCGTGCCTACCTCGGGTCGCGCTGCGGCTCGGCGTCGAGCCATTCCAGGAGTTGATGAAGGGTCGTCACCGTCAGGGCGGGTGGCGGCAGATCGTCCGGCCAGCTCCGCCCGTAGCGATTGACCCAGACGGCGGTCATCCCGACCGCGCGTGCACCTTCGACATCCATCCAGGGGTCGTCTCCGAGGTGCAGGCACTGGCTCGGCTCGCAACCGGCGTGCTCGAGTGCACGGATGAAGAGCGCCGGATGGGGCTTGGCGGCACCTGCATCGGCGGCCGTGATGCTGCGCTCGAACAGCCCGCGCAGGGGCGTGATCTCGGGGTTGGCGGTGCCGTTGGTGAGGGACACCAGGCGGTAACGCGCGGACAGCGTCCGCAGCACCGGGGTCACGTCTTCGAAGGGCTCGACACGATTGCGGTGCTCGTCGAACAGCGCCAGCGCCTCCTCGGCCAGACCCGTCGCATAGTCGAACGACTCCAGCAGCATGGCCAAGGATCGGCGACGGATCTGACCCAGGTCGTGCGCGATCTCGGGCATGGCGTCCATCAGCTCGCGACGGTGACGGCGCATATCGGCGAGATCGTGGGCCTCGGCCAGACGCGGCGCATGCCGGACCAGCCAGTCGTGAAACGCCTCCTCGGCGGCCTGAATGACGGGCACGCAGGGCCAGACGGTGTCGTCCAGGTCCAGGGTGATGAGACGAAAGGATGGATCGGGCATGGCGCTATGCTGCACCGGTTGCGCCGATTCGTCGACCGCATTTAAACCGCGCCCGGTGCGGTATGCGTCATTTGTTGGATGGCTTGGCCGCGCCGGCTCCGACGACAGTCGGAGCCGGCGCGGTTTAAAGGATTAAACATCTTAAATTCTAAACCGCGTCTCACTGGGATCAAGGATCTCTCCGAAGCTAAACGAACAATGAAAACGACGCATGTCGCTCTGGACGCGGTTTACTTGGACAAGAGTGCGCCATGGCGCGCACGGAGCTTGGCGAGCTTGGGCGAGATAACGACCTGGCAGTAGCCCTGGCTCGGATTGCGGTTGTAGTAATCCTGATGATACGCCTCGGCCGGGTAGAAGGTCGGGGCGGGCTGGACCTGCGTGACGATGGGATCGGGCCAGACGCGTTCGGCGTTCAGCCGCGCGATCACCCGCTCCGCGACCTCGCGTTGCGCATCCGAACGACAAAAGATCACCGAGCGGTACTGGCTGCCGACATCCGCACCCTGCCGGTTCAAGGTTGTCGGGTCATGGATCGTGAAGAAGACCGCAAGGAGTGTCTCGAAGTCGACCCGGGTGTCGTCGAAGCCGATCTCGACCACCTCGGCATGACCGGTCGTGCCCGTGCAGACTTGATGATAGGTCGGCTGCGCGCCGGGACCTCCGGCATATCCGGAAACCACGGACTGCACGCCCTCGACGCCCTGAAAGGCCGCCTCCAAGCACCAAAAGCATCCGCCCCCGAGTGTCGCTGTCTCAATCGCCATCTCTCTTCGCTCCCGTTGTGCTTTGTAACCGCGCCGTGCCGCATCGCGAGGCCGCGTGAAGGATCTGTCGCGTTCCTGCCCCGTCTCGGCGGGGCAGACTCAGTCCGCGCCAGTTCTTCGGATTTCCAGTCGCTAAGTCGATGTTCACGGATTCGTTTCTCACCACTCACCACTCACCGCGACATCTTTGGGTCGAGACCGGTCGCGCAACAGCGTTGTCCGCAAATCGGCGTTTCGGACCGGATTCGAGACCGTCACGACATGGTCGTCAAGAAGGTCACGAAGGTCTAGAAGAGGGTTGACAAGAGAAACAGTAAATAAGAAACTGTTGATGTACTGAAGCTTCGCGCTTCGGTGCACTCCTCCATCCTCCTTTGGTGGTAACTTCAAAGCGCGACGCCCGTCGCGCTTTTTTTTTGGTCCGACGCTCGACGGCGCCGCCTGCCCTTTTCTGAGGATGGCCGTTGAGACCGTCTCTGCCGCCGCCCGATCAGCCCGTCATCAATCCCGTTCACGGGCGCTCGGAGCGCGGCGAAGATCCACCCGACCTTCCGCCGCCGAGCTTGAGCGCGTTGCGGATGCCTTCCACGAGATCTTCTCGATGCACCGAAGCGTACTCGGGGCTGTCCGCGAGTCGATCGGCAATCATGGCGTCGATGGCCTGCTCGGCACGAAGCCAGTCGGCAGCCGCCCCGCCGGGGGCGAAACCGCGGTGCTCTGCGAGAAAATAGGCCGCGATCTCGACCATGTTGCGGCGCTCGTCCGTGGTCGGCGCGCAGGGCGCCTGTAAGTTCGTCGGGTGCATCGACCGAGACCTCTGATGTCGCCCGTTCCGGGCTGTTGGTGATGTCCCGATTATGCCATCGAGGCAGGTGCGGGTAGATCACACTATTGAGTGAAATCCACGGTCGAGCAACAGCGATTGGCGCGGTACCATGCGCACCTCGGGACGGCGCGCGATCGCCCGCCGTCCGAACTGACTACACCGGCCGTCACGAGGATGCTTCCATGGGCTCAGCAACGCCTTCCTTCTTCCGGAGGGCCCTCATCGCCTTCTCCAGCTTCAAACGTATCTTGAAGGATCCGGGCTTCGCCCGCGCCGTCGGGGCGCTCGCCAAGGGCGAAGGCGAGCACGCATTGGCGCGCCCCGCCGCACCCGCCGCGGTGCCCTTGGCGAGCGCTGCGCCGGATTCGGCCTTGCTCCTGCTCGGTTTGCTGCAGAAAGAAGGGCGCTTGGTAGACTTTCTGCAGGAAGACCTCAAGGGCGCCTCCGATCAGGAGATCGGCGCTGCCGCACGCATCGTCCATCAGGGCTGTCGGGGTGTCCTGAACGCCCATCTGAAGATCGCGCCGGTGCGCGAGGAGCCCGAGGGCAGCCGCGTCACTCTGGCGCCCGGTTTCGACGCCTCCGCCAATCGACCGACCGGCAACGTCGTCGGAGATCCGCCCTTCCAGGGAACGCTGGTGCATCGGGGCTGGCGGGTGACGGGGATGGATCTCCCCAAGACCACCGGTGGACATGACCTGCGTATCCTGGCCGCCGCGGAGGTGGAGCTGTGAGCCACTATCGCTACGCCGTCGGCATCGATCTGGGGACCACGCATTGCGCGCTGTCGTTCGTGGATTCGGACAAGAGCGAGGGCGAGAACATCGTCCAGGGCCTCGTCTCCATCCCGCAGCTCATCGGCCCCGGCTCCGTCGAGGCCCGTCCTTTGCTGCCGTCCTGTCTCTATCTGCCGCATCCGGACGAGCTCAAGGCCGCGGACCTGGGTCTGCCTTGGCAGACCGACACCACCCGCATCTGCGGCGAGATGGCCCGCAACCAGGGCACCACGACGCCGATCCGTCTGGTCTCGAGCGCGAAGAGCTGGCTCTGTCATCCGGACGTCGACCGCAAGTCCGCGATCCTGCCGGCCGGCGCACCGGAGGAGATCCCGCGCATCTCCCCGTTCGATGCCACCGTGCATTACCTCGCCCATCTGCGCGATGCCTGGAACGGGCAGTTTCCCTATGACCAGCTGAGCCGTCAGGAGGTCACGGTCACGGTGCCGGCGTCCTTTGATCCCGCGGCGCGCGAGCTGACCGCGGAGGCGGCCCGTGCGATCGGCATCGAGCACCTCGTCCTGCTCGAAGAGCCGCAGGCGGCGCTCTACTCCTGGGTCAACGACACCCAAGGCGCTTGGCGGCACGAGGTACAGGTCGGCGACATCATCCTGGTGGTCGATGTCGGCGGCGGGACCACGGATCTGTCGCTGATCGCGGTCACCGAGCAGGACGGGGCGCTTGAGCTGACCCGTGTCGCCGTCGGCGAGCACATCCTGCTCGGCGGGGACAACATGGACCTGACCCTCGCCCATCTGTTGAAACAGAAGCTGGCGAAGACCGGCGTGGAGCTGGATCGCTGGCAGCTGCAGGCCCTGACGCACGGCTGCCGCATCGCCAAGGAATCCCTGCTGGCCGATGCTGATCTGGAGGGCATGCCGGTCGTGGTTCCGAGCCGCGGATCCCGTCTGATCGGCGGCAGCATTCGCACCGAGCTCACCCGCGAGGAGGTCCACTCGACCCTGATCGAGGGCTTTTTCCCGGCGGTCGCCGCCGACAGTCGCCCCGCCATGCGCGCGCGCGGCGCGATCACCAAGGTCGGTCTGCCCTATGCGCAGGATCCGGCCGTGACCCGTCATCTGGCCGCCTTCCTCGGCCGCCAAACCGGGGCGACCGAGGATCTGCAGGGCTTCGTCGCCCAGACGCCGGGCGCGAGCTTCCTGCATCCGACCGCCGTGCTCTTCAACGGCGGTGTCTTCAAGGCACCGGTTCTCCAGGAGCGCGTGCTTGAGGTGCTCAACCAATGGTTGGCCGCCGAGGACGCACCCCGAGCACGGCTCTTGGACGCACGGGACCTGGACCTGGCCGTCGCCCGCGGGGCCGCCTTCTATGCCCATGTCCGGCGCCACGGCGGGGTGCGCATCCGCGGCGGCACGAGCCACTCCTATTACGTCGGGGTCGAGAGCGCCATGCCGGCCATCCCCGGCATGGAACCCGAGATCCAGGCGCTTTGCCTGGTGCCGTTCGGACTCGAAGAGGGCTCGGGTCCGGTCGCGCCGCCGCAGGAGTTCGGTCTCGTGGTCGGCGAGCCGGTGCGCTTCCGCTTCTTCGGCTCAAGCGTCCGGCGCGAGGACGAGGTCGGCGAGCTGCTGGAGGAGTGGCGCGAAGAGGAGCTCGAGGAGCTCGCCGAGATCCAGACCGTCCTGCCCGCAAAGGATCACAAAAAGGGCGAGGTCGTCGCGGTCCGGCTTCAGGCCACGGTGACCGAGGTCGGCACCTTGGACCTGACGGCGATCCCGGTCGACAGACCGGACGAGCAGTGGAACGTCGCCTTCAACACGCGCGGTGGCGGCTGACCCGGAGCCTCGGTGCTGCGGAAATGCATGGCGCACCGCGCCGGCTCCGACGGCCGTCAAGTCTGCCGGGGCCGATCCCATCCGAAACCATCGCATACTGCGCCGGGCGCGGTTTAGGCCGGTGGCGTCCTTGACAGGATGCCATACGGTGACCACAATCAAGTCGTCTTATAATATTGGTGACTACAAAATGTCCGTGTCGGTCCGAGAGCTCAAATCCAGGCTTGCGCATTACCTTGCCGAGGCTCGCACAGGCCAACCCATCGAAATTACGTCGCACCGCCGGGTGATTGCGCGGCTCACAGCCGTTCCGAACGGCGACGAGCAAGGCATCGGCCGACTACTGGTCTCCGGGGCGGCGCAGTGGAGCGGCGGCAAACCAGCGGGCGCCGATATTCGTCTCTCCCCTGAAGGCCCCTTACTCTCGGAGCTGGTCCAAGAAGATCGGGGATGATCTTGTTTTGCGACACATCCGCCGTGGTCAAGCTCTACGTTGCCGAGCCGGACAGCTCCCGGGCGAAGGGCCTCGTCGCAGAGGCAGAAGCCGTCGTGGTGTGCCGGATCGCCTGGGCCGAATTTCATGCAGCGGTGGCACGGCGCGCCCATGCAGCCCCGGCTGATCAGACGGCGTTGGAGCTCGCCAAAGCGGACCTAGCCAGGGACTGGCCCCATTATGTCGTGATGGAGGTCACGCAAAATCTTGTGGTGCGTGCCGGGGAGTTTGCCGATGCCTTCGCCTTGCGCGGCTACGATGCAGTGCAATTGGCGGCAGCCCACATCGCCATGGTGCAGTCGGATTTGCCGCTCTGTTTTTCCTGCTTCGACCGGCGTTTGAATCAGGCCGCAAAACTCCTCGGCCTGACCCTGCCCTGAGTCTCGACAGGCGCGCCGCTCGCCTTCACGCCCAACTCCGTCAGCCCGCCTGCCGGAATGGCGCCTTCACGGTAACCGGGCCTTCCGGCACCGATCACGGCAGCAGATGCAGCCCCCCTTGAGCCCGACGCGATGCGAGAGGAGTACCCGCTTTTCAGCCACGTTTAGACACGCGCGGCGAATGCACTGCGGCAATGGATCGAGGCAGTCAGTGTAAAATGGTCCCTGCACGCAAGGGGGTCTCCGAAGTGGAGCTCGGCGCTTTCCGGGAACAACGGCCTCCTAATGTACGTTCAATTCCAAGCAAAGAACGATTAAAGATGCTGAAGACAGTCATCCTTGCCGTGGAATCTCTCAGAGTTTGTTCCCGGCTTTTTCGTCACAACTTCGACGGACGCACGCGATTCAGGGCCCACGGCCGCGAAGGGCTCTCGCGCAAGTGCTGCAGCACGCCGCGAGTGCGGGCGGTGGTTGGAGCCTCGTCGCGGTCGACCGACTGGTGCCTCGCCTGTCAAGCGGCGGAGGAGGCGTGAGCGCACAACTCGACCTGCGCCCGCCGCGGGCAACTCGCCGATTGTTGGTTGCGGCGCTCGGCCTGATCGGCGTGGTGGCCCTCGTCGTCGGACTGGTCGGAGCGCCGCTCTACGGCGATGGTGGATGGTACTTCGTACGTATCCTGCTGACCGGCGAGCCGCTGATTCCGAATCTGCGCGTGAGTGCCGCACTGGCGCAGGTGCCGGTGCTGCTCACCTGGCGCTTCTCCGATGATGTACTGGTGCTGCGGCACGCGTTCTCGCTCGGCTATGCCCTGTTGCCCTGGGCAGCGCTCGCCATCGCCTGGTGGCTGGTGCGGCGGCGCGCGCCCTGGCTCTGGGCCTATCCTCTGCTCGGGCTTCTGGCCTTGCAGCTCAATTTCTCGGGCGTGTCGGAACTGATGTTGACGTTGCACCTGAGCTGGCCGTTCGTGCTCGCCGCGCTACTCTATCCCGAGCGTGTCGCCACCTTGGTCTACGGGCTCGTGCTGGGGGCGGTGCTCGTCTTTCTGCATCCGCTCTCCTTCACCGCGGCGGCCCTGCTCGCGCTGTTGGCAGTCACCATCGCCCGGCGCGGCGCGGCGCTTGACGCGCGGCGCTGGTACTGGCTCGCCGGCGGGTTCGCAGCGGCGGCGTTGGTACGCTTGGCCTGGACGATCACCGGCCTCACCACCTATGAACGCGGCCGCTTGGCCCCGGAGGCGGCCGCAGGTTATCTGCTGCCGGCGACCGACCTGCAGCTTGGGTTCCTGATCGGCATTGGCCTGCTCGGTCTCGGCTGGACGCTGCTGATCCTCGCGCCACGGCAGCCTTGGCGCGGCGGTCTCACCGCCTTGCTCGGCCCGGTGGCCTGGCTGCTGCCGCTCGCCGCGCTCGGAATCGGCGCCGCCTTTCTGCTCGGCGAGGGCATCCGGCTCAAGGTCGGTCTGAGCTTCGTGCTCGGTTTAGGGCTGATGGTGCTCGCGGCGCTCGCGGTATTCGCCGCAGAGCGGCGGAACGCTCCGCTGCCGCCGGCCGTGCGCGGGCGGGCGCTGCGGCAACTGATCGCTGCGACGACGGCGGCGATCCTGTTGCTGGCGGCGGCCCGCTCGGTGGCCTGGTGGACGGCGACGCATGGACTGGTCAACCTGACCGCGAGCAGTCCCGAGATCTGCATCCCGTTCGGTCCCGAAGAACCTTACGCCACGCAATGGCCGTGGATGGCGATCGTCGACGACTGGGCGGCGCCGTTCAACGCATTGGTCTTTCGAGGTGACCCTGGGCTCGGCCCGATCGCATTGCTGTTGAAGCACGACGGCTGCTCGCAACTCGCCGAAACCGGCATCGTGCACTTCCCGGGCTGGGTCAGCCTCCCGCTCCCGGCGCTCGAAGCCCGATTCGGGCCGCTGCGCCGTTGAGGTTCCAGATCCATGGCGGGTAAACCTTGCGGTCTCCAACGCGCCAGCCGCCATGCGGCGAGCCATGCGAGAGCAGCGACCGCGGATGACCGGCTCCCCGCCTCCCAATCGAGGTCATCCAGGCTCAGCCTGGCCACCTCGCCGGGCTTAGGTGGGCTGCGGGGATGGCGCCTGCACGGCAACCGGACCTGACGGCGCCGACCACAGCAGCAGATGCAGCTCCTCAAGCCCGTCGCGATGCGACAGGAGCACCCGCTTTTCAGCCGCGCTCAGGCTGTCCGGCCCCTCGTCCTGGAGCTGGAAGATCAGACCCTCGAGATAATGCCTGCGCCGACGGTTGGGGATCTCTTCCGGCAAGAGCGAGGCATGCAGCGCATAGGCGCAGGGATCGATGACGGCGCGATACCACAGATCCCCGACGATCTCCTCCGTGCCCCCTTCACCCGAACCGGCGTCCGCCGAGCACAGGGCGCTTCCGGTGTTCTTCATCTGCTCGTTCAGTAGCTCGAGGACGCGCGGCGGGCGGTGCTCCTCGGGTGTCAGGAAGAGTCCGAGCGCCCTCGCCCGCCGACCGGGCCAGACCCGACTGGTCGCCATCGAGACCGGGATCGCGAGCAGAAGACCTGCCAAGACAGGCGTGAACCACCAGAAGAAGGCCGGGACGTAGTAGTAGGTCAGCAGTCCTGCCCCGACCGCCAACAGGGTCTGCCCACCATGGGCGCCGATCGCCTCCGTCACGCCGGTCCCGTGATCACCCCGCTGTTGCGGCGGCCAACCGACCACCTTGCGCAGCAGGATCGAGGCGACGAACTTGCTCTGAAAGAGCATGAGCACGGGTGCATAGAGGACCGACAGCAGACTCTCCAGCAGGACACTGAGCGTGGCGCGCGGTAATCCGCCATGGGCTGCACCCAATCGCGGGCGCGCGGCGAGCAGCACCAAGGCGAACAGCTTCGGCAGAAAGAGCATGGCCAGCGTCACCCAGAGGACCGTGGCCATCTCGACCACGTAGGACACGGGCCAGATCGGCAGCAGATAATCGCCGAAGAAATAAACCGGCACATCCAGGCTGTTCAGATACGCCTGCAGGCCGGTGAGCAGCAGAAACAGGAGCCACAGCGGCGAGGCCATGTAGGACATCACGCCCATCGCCAGGTGGACCCGATTCAAGGGCCTGAAACCGCCCGCGAAGACGAGCCGGGCGTGCTGGAGGTTGCCTTGGCACCAGCGGCGGTCGCGCTTGGCATAGTCGATCAGGGTCGGGGGGATCTCCTCAAAGCTCCCGCCCAGATCGTCGGCGAGCCAGACCTTCCAGCCGGCGCGCCGCAGGAGCGCGGCCTCCACGAAGTCATGGCTCAGGATCTCGCCGCCGAACGGCTCATGCCCGGACAGCTCGGGCAGACCGCAATGGGCCGCGAACGCCTCGACCCGGATGATGGCGTTGTGTCCCCAGTAATTGCTCGTATCGCCTTGCCAGTAGCTCAACCCGGCGACGAAGATGCGCCCGTAGAGGCTGCTTGCGAACTGCAGGACACGCGCGAACAGCGAGACCCGGTTGACCGGCACCGGCGGGACCTGGATCAATGCCACGTCCGGATTGCGCTCCATGCGCGCGACCATCTCCACGAGGGTCTCGCCCGACATCAGACTGTCGGCGTCAAGCACGATCATGTAGCGATAACGCCCGCCCCACTGGCGACAGAAATCGGCCAGGTTGCCGCTCTTGCGGCTCGTGTTCTCGACCCGGTTGCGATAGAAGATGCGCTCGGGCTGACCCGCCTCGACGGCCCATTTTCGCCATTGGAGCTCTTCTTCGACCCAGATGTCCGGATCGCGCGTGTCGCTGAGGACGAAGATCTCGAAACCCTCGGCCTGTCCGGTCTCCTGCAGCGACCGGTCGATCGCACGCAAACCGGCGAAGACCCGCTCGGGATCCTCGTTGTAGACAGGCATGACCAGGGCTGTCTTGAAACCCGCACAGGGCGTCGGCGTGGCGGCCCGTGCGCTCGGCGGTGGCTCCTCCCGAGCCAGCAAGCGGATGAAACCGATGGCGGCGGTCCAGAAGGATGCGCTGATCCAGAGGATCAAGATCGCATAGAGCAGCAGGAGCGCGAGCTCCAGCGGGGTGACGCCGCCCTCTTGAAAGACGCCGCTGAGCAGGCTCATGGCGCCGAACGTGGTCAGCAGCACCAGGGAAAAGAAGATGACCCGACGATAGGCGGGGTCGGCACGCCCTTGCGAAGTGGCGCCCTTCATGTCAATTGTCCGAGGTTCGCACGGCGCCGATGAAGCGATCCGTGAAGCGATCCGGGACGCATCCCGCGCAGCAAGCGTGAAAGCCGTTGAAGGAGACGATAACAACAAGGATCGATGCGTTGCGTCACCATGGCCAGAGGCGCCGGATCAGGGACGGGCGCAAGACTGCTGGCTCGGATGCGCTCGCTGATCGGCCGATCACCGGACTGATCAATGGGGGGGAGCGTACGTCCCGACCAGACCCCGACCCAACCGGGAACCGCACCGCCCAGTACAACCGCGCGGGCCACGCCGCGCATCGACCCCGGCACATCCGGACCGAGCTCGGCCGCGAGCCACTCGTCGAGCAGCTTGGACGCCTCCTCGATTCCGGTCTCCACCGCGTCGGCCACCAGGTTTGTCTCCACCTGATGCTCGAAGCGCCTGCGGATCGCCGTCAGCAGGCGATCAAGATCGCGCGGGTCGCGCACCCCGAGCGCGCGCAGGTAACGGGCGACGCGCGGCGCCGCCTGCTCCCAGTCGGCCGGCGACGCGGCCACCGGCTCGCCGCCGTCGAGCGACGCATGCAATGCGTCGCCGACCTCCGTACTCACTGCGGAATCCATTCGAAGCTCCAGGTCTCCGACAGCACGTCGCTCCCGTCATAGAGGAAACCACGCAGCTCCGCCGTTCGATCGCGCTCAGGGGTCAGCTCGAAGAAGAGCCGCCACCCTCCGGTCTCCGGATTGTGCTGCGCGATCGGCGGGGACAGCTCGCCCGATGAGGTGGTCACGGTCGCCATGACCGGGGTTTCGGGCGGCAGCATCGAGAGGTTCTCGCCGACGAAATCCACGACGAACTTGCGCCGATCCGAATCGAGTACATCCGTTCCCGCAGCGCCGATGCGGGTCGCCAGGGTGCGTCCGCCCGTCAGGCGCGCCTCTGGATCGCCGGAATACCTCAGACGATAGGCGAATTCCATCTCGTCGCCCGCTTCAACGCCGCGCTCCGGCGTCCAGAAGGCGACGATATTGTCGTAGCGCTCCGAGTTGCTCGGGATCTCGACCAACTCGACCACGCCCCGGCCCCAGTCGCCGATCGGCTCGACCTGCGCGCTCGGGCGATTGTGGTAGTGGGCCTCGAGGTCCTGATAGTGCGCGAAGTCGCGGTCGCGCTGCAGTAGACCGAACATCCGCGGGTTCTCGACCTGGAAGGTACTGATGCGCAGACCGAGCGGATTGATCAAGGGACGCCAGATGCGCTCGCCGGTCCCGGTCTCGATGATGAGTCCGTCCGAATCGTGCACCTCGGGACGGAAATCATCCGTGAACCGCTCGGTGAGCTCGCCGTGCATAAACATGCTGGTCAAGGGTGCAATGCCGACCTTCTCGACCGACTCCCGGAAATAGAGATGGTTCTTGACGTCCATGGTCGTCTCGAGCCCCGGTTTGATCACGAACCGAAAGGCGCCCGCCACGCTCGGGCTGTCCATGAGGGCATAGACCTTGATCTCGACGGCGTCCTCGGCGGGTTTCTCGATCCAGAACTCGCGAAACAGCGGAAATTCCTCGCGGGTCGAGAGGCCGGTATCGATCGCCAGACCGCGCGTGGTGATCCCGTAGTTCAAATTCTGGGCCACTGCACGGAAATAGCTGGCGCCGAGGAACACCGCAACCTCGTCGAACAGATCATCGCGATTGATGGGGTAGAGCAGACGCAGACCCGCGAATCCCAAGTCGTGCGGGATCTGCTCCGGGACCGCATTCTTGCCGTAATCGAACAGCTCGGTCGAGAATTCGATCGGCCTAACCCCCTCCCCGTCGATCAGATTGATGGTCACCCGGTCCTGGAACATGAATCCGCGATGAAAGAACTGGACCTGAAACGGCAGCCCGTCTCCGCGCCATAGGGAATGATCCGGTCGAAAGCGGATGTCGCGGAACCCGTCGTAATCGAGCGATGCGAAGGCCTCGGGAAGCTCGGGCGCATCCCTTTGGTAAGGCGCCTGCGCCAGCTCGGCGGCGCGGCGCACGACACTCGCAAAGGTGAAGGCACCGGGCACGCCAGCATCCTCCGGCGCCGCAGCGGGCTGCGAGACGGCCTCTCCCGCCAGCGTCATCGCAAAAGCGACGAGCAGGCCGGCGGAGATTCGTTTGAGGTCGCGAGATGGATTCATAGTCGGAAGCGCCAGGTTGTCCATTGAGAGATGCCGGTCGAAGATCGTTTAAGGGTTGCTCATGGCGGAATCGTCGATGCCGGGCGCTGCGCCCGTGCGGTCGGGACAACCGTCGTGGAGTGGCTCGGTTGTCGGCCGCGACCGTGCATCGAGATCGTCGAGGAGGGATTCGGATCGCTCGCCGCGGACTCGCCGTCGACGCACGGCCGCCGCGGCGCCAACCGATCGGCCGACCCGCGGTGAGCACCGCGAAGGTGAGGATGACCCTGGCGTGCGACGCGGCATCGATCCGAAGCGCAAGGCCCCGGCTCCTTCTCCACCGCCATCAAGCAGGTCAATATACACACATATCTTATGTGAGCCTCAGGTCCGCGTGAAGCCCCCCGAAAGAGGTTGCGACGGATACTCGGCCCTCGAATCAGGCGCCGAAATCGCCAGCGTCGGCGGTTCGCCGCCCCATCTCGATCTCGATGCGATAGAGCCCCGCGCGGGCCGGCAGGAGGATCCGTGCCGTCCCTGCCGAGAGCGCCGCATCCTGTCCCTCTAGACGGGCGACGACGACCTCGACGCCGCCATGCGCATTCCCGACCCGGATGTCGCAACGGGTCGCCCCGTCGGGGAGGCGGTAGAGGATCCGAAACCCGGACCAATCGCTCGGGATACAGGGCCGGATCAACAGCGTCCGTCCCGCCTCGACACGCAGCCCCAGCACCGACTCGAGCGCCGCCAGATAGAGCCAACCGGCGGAGCCGGTGTACCAACTCCAACCGCCGTGCCCGACATGCGGCGCCGCGCCGTAGATGTCGGCCGCCACCACATAGGGCTCGAGCCCGTAGGTGGCCAACCGCTCGGGCGTGCGCGTGTGCCAGACCGGAGTGAGGCGTTCAAGCAAAGGGGCGGCGCGCTCGTTGTGACCGAGCTCGGCAAAGGCCATCACGGCCCAGCAGGCCGCGTGGGTGTACTGTCCGCCGTTCTCGCGCACACCGGCCACATAGCCCTTGATGTAGCCCGGATCCTGCGGCGTGTCGACAAAGGGCGGCGTGAGCAGGCGGATCAGGCCCAGGTCCTCGTCGACCAGCTCGGATTGCACGGCGGCCATCGCCTGCTCCGCTCGGGTGCGATCGACCGCACCCGAGAGCACAGACCAGGATTGCGCAAGCGCATCGATCCGACATTCGCTGTTGGTGTGCGAGCCGAGCGGAATGCCGTCGTCGTCGTAGGCGCGGCGATACCAGGCCCCGTCCCACCCGGCGTCTTCGAGCGCAGGGACCAGTGCGTCGCGGTAGGCGACGTAGGCGGCGACGCGCGCGGCGTCTCCGCGCCCTACGCAGATGGGCAGCATATCCTCGAGGATGCGGTACAGGAAGAAGCCCATCCAGACACTCTCCCCGCGCCCGAGACGCCCGACGCGATTCATCCCGTCGTTCCAGTCACCCGTGCCCATCAACGGCAGGCCGTGTGTGCCGCGCGTGAGCGAGCGGTCGATCGCCCGACAGCAATGCTCGTATAGAGGGGCCGACTCGCCGCTGTCTGCGGGCCGAAGATAGACCTCGTCCTCGCTCGGCGCGAGCAGCGGCGCCGTCACAAACGGGATGGACTCGTCCAGGATCGCCATGTCCCCCGTCGCGCGGATGTAGTCGGCGGTCACGAAGGGCAGCCAGAGCAGATCGTCCGAGAAGCGGGTGCGCAGACCCCGCTCCAGAGGGGCGGAATGCCACCAGTGCAGCACGTCGCCCTCGCTGAATTGATGGGCGGCATGCAGCAGGATCTGGGCGCGGGTCAGATCCGGGCGCAGACCGACCAAGGCGGCAGCATCCTGCAACTGGTCGCGATAGCCGAAGGCACCGCCGGACTGATAAAAGGCCGAGCGCGCCCACTGGCGGCAGGCCAGGTTCTGGTAGGTCAACCAGCCGTTCAGCATGAGATCGATCGCCGCGCTCGGGGTCTCGACCCTGAGGGCATCGGTCAGGTCGGTCCAGAATCCCGTCACCTCGGCCAAGGCATCGTCGACCGCATTCGCGCGGCGATAGCGTGCGAGCAGGGCGTCCAGCTCCGCCTCGTCGAGACACTCCCCGAGGAGAAAGATGCATTCCGCTGTCTCACCGGGTGCAAGCTGGATCCTCGACTGCTGCGCGAAACAGGCGTCCGAGTCGGAGCCATCGTCACTGCGAAGGCCGGCGTCGCAGAGATCGTCGCCGGAGAGGACGGCGGCCGGCGAGGCAAGATCGCGATGCCGGCCGATGAAGGCGGTGCGATTGCAGGTCAAGCCGACCGGCTCCACCCGACCGCTTGTGACCAGGGTCGCGGCGAAGACGATCGCGCCGGCGAAGTCGCCCGCCGCCGGGTTGACTGCACGCAGGATGTCGCGCTCCGGATCGAACGCGGTCTCGATCGTCCCGGGCGTGCTCGGCTGACTGCCCAACACCAGCTGCTGATACGAGAAGGTCGAGAGCGTGCACGGGTGCGTCCCGCGATGGGCCAGACGCAATCGCAGGCGCAGGATGCGGACCGGGTCGCGACGCGGCACGAAGAGCGTGACCTCTTGCGCCAGACCCTTGTAATCGCAACGAAATGTGGAATAGCCGAAACCGTGCCGGACCTCGTAGTCCACCGGCGCCGGGCGTGGACCCGGCAGGGGCGACCAGATTTGACAGCCCCGCGAAATCCCTGGTACGGCGCCCTCGGTCTCGTCGCGCAGATAGAGTGCCTCGCCGTGCGGGTCGCCGACCGGATCGTTGAACCAAGGGGTCAGCCGATTGGCCTGGCTGTTGCGGCACCAGCTATAGCCCGCGCCCGTTTCGCTGACCAGGAACCCCGCGCGCTCGTTCGCGACCACGTTGATCCAGGGCTGAGGCGGGCGGTGCAGCGCGGTTCCATGCCAAGGCAGGCGGATCACATAGACGCGACCATCCGGCGAGAATCCACCCTGGCCGTTGAAACATCGTAGGGCCTCGCCGCCCCGGTCGCTCGCGTCGGCGCTCGGCGGCATCGTCGTTGTTGCCGGCTCGAGAGGCTGCGGCGCCCGACGCGCCCGGGAAGGGGCGTCACGTCCGGCGCGAAAGGGTCGGATCAGCCCCAAGGCCGACTCGCGCCCCTCCGCCGCCCCGGCCAGGAAGAGGATCTCGTCGTCTCCGTCGGGCGGCAACTCGACGATGACGCGCAAGGCGAGGATCGGATCCAGGACACTGCCGAGCGCACCGGACAGGGGCTCCGTGCCGATCAAGGCCGCGGGGGCGTGCGGGCTGCCACCGCGCCCGAGGAAGCGTCGACGGTCGGTCTCCCATTCCAAAGGCTCCGCGCCCGCAACGGCGTGGACCAGCCAGGGCCATCGCTCCTCGGCGGCACGCGGCCGGCGCCAGGCCAAGAGTGCGCCGGATGCGGCGTCGCGATCGGTCTGGACGAACAGCTTGCTGAAAGCGGGGTGTGCGGCGTCCGCGCTCGGGTCGTTCAGAACGACCTCCAGATAGCTGGTCACCTCGATGCGCCGCGCACGCGCGGATCGATTCTGCAGGCTCAGACGACGACACTCCAGATCGGACGCGGCCTCGACGCCGAGGGTCAGACGAATGAACAACTCCTCGGTCTCGCGTTCGAGCGCGACGCGTGCCTCCGGACCCTCGCCGACCGCGCGACAGCGGTAGAGCGACGCCGGAACGCGGGTCGGCTGATAGCCCGCGGACCAAGAACGCCCGGTCTTGAGATCGCGCAGATACAGGATCGAGCCCAGGTCGTCGATCACGGGATCCGCCCGTCCACGGGTCAGGCCGATCCAATGCCATGAGGAGACACCGCTGCCGACCTCCGAAAACGACACCGCATAGCGGCCGTTCGAGAGCCGATAGACGGCGGGAGGCGCGACCAGCGGTCGATTGTAGCGATCGGTGTCCATCGTTGGGGTTCCCGACATGCGTGATCAATAGAAAAATCCCGGTCGGCGCAGACGTGGCTCAGGTCACGACGATGCGCGCCGGCAAGGCCCGGATCACCAGCTCGGTCACCGTGACATCTTCCACCGGCTCGCCGTTCACGGACACGGACCGCGACGCGAGATCGAGCGGCGGAGCGAAGCGGATCCCACCCGGCGGGATCCGGTCGAGTCCCGAGAGGCTCAGCTCGAGCGCATCCCCTGCCCCACGCCCGAGACGCAGGTCCAGTCGACCGTACCAAGTCGGTAGCCCGATCACGCTCACCGGGCCTTCATCCAACCAGTCGAGTGGAATCCCGGCACAGACCACAAGCGACCGGTCCGCCTCGCGCTCGTAGGCGAAGAGATCGCGAAAGACCAGGACATACTCGGCACTGATCCAGGCATGCGGCAGGTCGCCCTGATGGCCGGGGGCACGCGGATCACGCCAGATGATCTCGGGCCACTGATGCCAAGCCGGCGGGCGCAGATCGGCGAGGAGGACGCGCAGAACCTCGTGGGCCTCGCGGCGGCGCCCGAGTCGGACGAGGGCTCCGACCACGCGGACCTCGTAGGGGCTGTAGTTGGTCCAGTCCACGCTGTGGTCGTGCATGGCACGAAAGCGATTCAGCAGCGCCTCGAAGGTGCACTGCAAGGCGACCGCGGGCAGGAGGTGGCCCTCATCGATCAGGGTCAAGGCCACCGCGATGGCGGTCGGGTCGGGGTCGGCCCATTCCACCGAGCCGGGGATGAAGTCGATCCCTCGCTCGGACATGGTCAGCTCGATCGATGCGTAGAGCGTGCCGCGAAAGTCCTCGCAGAGCGCGGTGAGACGCGCATGCTCGGCGTCCTCGCCGAGGATCTCGGCGAGCCAGGCGGCATCTTTGAGCCCGCGCACCGCCCAGAGATCGTCCCAGTAGGCGTGTACCGGCTGGGCGAGATACCCCTCGTGGCTCACCGACTCGGGCAGAAGACCGAAACAGGCACGGCGCTCGGGCGTGCGCTCCGCATCGGTCAGACGCCGGGCGCGCAACTGCTCCAGATAGGCGACGGCGCGACACACCGCGGGCCAGAGATCCGCCGCGAGCTGTCGGTCGCCGGTGAAGCGCACCGGCTCGGCGATGGCGAAGATGAATTCGCCGAGGCTGTCGTGCTCGGGCAGCCAATCCGGGCCGGTGTGGTCGACGCAGCAGGGTACCTCGCCGGCCTCGGTCTGAAACCCTGCATACCAGCGAATAAAGTCGACCGATTCGGTCCGGCACCCCATGCGCAGCAGCGCGGCGGACATGACCGCGCCGTCGCGGATCCAGGACCGGGTGTAGCGACGCGGCCCGGGTTGAAAGGCGGGTCCATCGCGGTTGATCAGGATATGGGCCAGCGCCGTCTTGGCGGTCGACGCGAGGATGCGGGCCGAGGGCGGAAGCCTGAAGGCAACGGCACCAAGCCGCTGCGACCAGTCGCGCACCGCCTCGGCGAATCCGGCGTTCGCATCGAGCCCGTGCCCGAGACGCAGCGCCTCCGCGTCCGGCCCCGCGCCGTCCCTGGCGAAGGGGATCGCGATCACGACCTCATCCGCCCCGCCGGGCGGAAGCACCCGATCGAACCGCAGCACACCCGAGGCAAAGCCGAGCGGGTCGTCCGCCGCTTGGTCCGGCGGAAGCCGGCCGACGGCGAGCCGATCGGTGATCGCACCCTGATCGAAGGTCGCCGCGCCGAAACCGCTCGGCGCGCTTAGCGGTATCAGAACCTCCTCGTCGTTCACCCGAACTCGGCCGTCGCGATAATCAAGCCGATAGATCGGACTCACGCCGCCGATGTCGGCGTAGCCCTGCCACGGTGGCGAGACCTGGAAGGGGCGTACCGCGACGAAGAGTGTGGCCGTGACCGGGGTGTCGCGCCGATTCTCCAGACGATATCGTGCATAGAGCATCCGCTGCCCGAGAGCGCCGGCCGCAAAGGCGCTGGTCGCGAGGACCAAACCGGTCCCTGTCCCGGTTACCGAGGGGATCGGCAGCTCGCCCTGCTCCGGACCGCCCTCCACCAGAGCCGGTATCGGCGCCAGCTCGGCCCAGCCGAGCAGCCCCTCATCGACGAAGAGGAAGGGCTCGAGCGTCCAGCCCGCACCCCTACCCGCGGCGGGACCGACCTCGATCAACCCGTCCTCGTTGAGCAGGGCCGGAATGCCCCCATCCGGGATATCCACCGCGGTCCAGTAGGTCTGCTCGCGATAGAGCCAACGCGGATAGCGCCCGCGCGGTGTGCGCTCGGCCACGTGATGAAAAAACTCGTTCGGAGAGCGCGAAAAGGCATCGGGCTGAAGCTCGATCGATCCGAGTGCCGGATAGACGCCGTCAGGCCCGGGGTCGAGCGCAAGCCGCAGATAACGCGAGGATCCGCTCGGCAGACCGACGAAGCTGCAGGCGCCGCCGGCACTTGCAGCGGTGTAGAGCAGGCGCCAGTCATCCCCGTCGTTCGATGCCTGTACGCGGAAGGCGCGCTCGCCCGCCGGGTCGTACTCGGGGCGGGACGCGGGATCGCTCCAGTGCAGGATCAATCCGCCGTACTCGCATTCGCGGCGAAAATCCAAGGTGAGCCATGCCTCCCCGCAACCGCAGCCGGCACGCCAGTCGGTCGCGGATCCGGTGTCGAGGACAGCCGTCGGCGGATGTCCCGGCAGGGCGGACGATGCCTTGAGCTCGGGCGGCCAGGGGGGCGTGCGGTCCTCCATGCGAAGGTCGGCGATGCACAGATGGCCTCGGCCACCGGAGCCTGCGACGATTGCGATCTCGATCGCACCGATCTCGCGCGCGGCACCGCCGCCGGCCGGTCCCCAGGCGAAGTCGATCAGGCGGCTCGGGATCTCGAGGAGGTGCCAGTCGCCGTCGGGCTCGAGCATCTCCTGCTGGTAGCGCCAGACGTTGGTCCCGCCTGGATCGACCAGCTTCAGCTCGAAGCGATTGGGCGGCATCGCACCGCGGACGGCGAGCCGAAGACAGTAGGCCGGCGGCAGCATGAGCCTTGCCGGACGCCGGGCGACGACGAAGCCGCCACCGCCGTTGAAGTCGAAGTCGAGCCGCAGTGCCGATCCGTCGGGACCGGCCTCGGAGTGAAGCCGCAGCTGCGCCCGTCCCGAGGCGTAGGCCTGCCAGCGCGAAGGGTCGACGAAGTCATCCAATCTCTCGATCGTCATGGGCTGCGGATCCCGCGGGTGGCCGTTGAAGTGCGTCGGTTTAGGAAGTACGCAGGATCGAGTCGGTGATTCCCGCGCAACCGGTCAAGCAAGCGGTCAGGGCGCAAGGCTATACTCGCGCCCGGCCAGCGTCATCCGCGACGTTGGGCCAGGGTTGCCGGACGGGTCGTTGTGCGCTCCGCCGGCACTCGCTTCCCACGATCTCGAAGGCCCGGCTCCACCATGATTGCACTGCGCACAACGATCAGCCGCACGACCTGGAAACGCTTCCTCGAGATGCTCGCCATGCTGGCGCACTCGGAGGTCGGCGGCAAGGCGAAGCTGCTGTTTGCCTTGTTGATCCTGCTTCTGTTCGGCATCAACGGCCTGAATGTGCTCAACAGCTATGTCGGCCGGGACTTCATGACGGCCATCGAGAACAAGAATATGGGCGGCTTCCTGCACTTCGCCCTCATCTACGTCGGCGTGTTCGCGCTCTCGACCCTGGTCGCGGTCTATTTTCGCTACAGCGAGGAGCGCTTGGGTCTGGTCTGGCGAAACTGGCTCACTGCCAGGGCGGTGGAGCGTTATCTCGATGATCGGACCTATTTTCGCCTGCACGACACGGTGGATCTGGCCAACCCGGATCAACGCATCAGCGAGGACATCCGCTACCTCACGGCCACGACGCTCTCGTTCGTGCTCCTCTTGCTCAACGCGACCTTCACGGTCATCGCCTTCTCGGGCGTCATGTGGAGCATCAGCCCGCTCTTGTTCGTCGTCGCCGTCTCCTATGCCGCGCTCGGCTCATTTATGACGGTGCTTCTAGGCAAGCCGCTGATCCGCCTGAATTACGACCAGCTCGACAAGGAAGCGAACTTTCGCTCGCGCTTGATCCATGTCCGCGAGAACGCCGACTCCATCGCGCTCCTGCGACGCGAGGCCAGACTGAAACACCAGCTGCTCGAGCGCCTCGCCGACCTAACGGCGAACTTCCAACGCATCATCCTGGTGAACCGCAACCTCGGATTCTTCACCACCGGCTACAACTATATGATCCAGATCATTCCGGCCTTGGTTGTTGCCCCCTTGTTCATCAAGGGCGAGGCCCAGTTCGGGGTCATTGCCCAGTCCGCGATCGCCTTCGCCCACCTGCTCGGCGCCTTTTCGCTGATCGTCACGCAGTTTCAGTCGATCTCGGCCTATACGGCGGTGATCGCGCGTCTGGCGGGGCTGCGCGAGGCGATGGGCGACGACGCAACACCGAGGGACTCGAGTATCGAGATCCGCAACGACGCCGACCGCGTGGCGTTCGACGCACTCACGCTGCGCTCGCCGCGCAGCGGGCGCGACCTGGTCAAGGCGTTGTCCGTCTCCGTCCCACGCGGCAAACGCCTCTTGATCATCGCGCCGAACGAGTCGGCCAAGACGGCCCTGTTCCGGGCAACCGCCGGACTTTGGGACGCCGGCGAAGGGCGAATACTCCGCCCCAATGATCGAGCACTCATGTTCCTCCCGGAGCGGCCGTATCTGCCGCCCGGGACGCTGCGGCAGTTGGTCACGCCGAGCGACTCAAACGGCTCCTTCACCGACGAGCGCATCCTCGCGAATCTGCGGGCACTCAAGCTCGAACCCGCGCTCGTCCGTGCGGGAGGGCTTGACATGGAACGCAACTGGAACGAGCTGCTCTCCCTCGGCGAGCAGCAGCTACTCGCGTTCTCGCGGGTCATCCTCGCCGAGCCCGCCTTCGTCATGCTCGACCACCCCACGCGGGCGCTGAGCGAATGCCAGATCGACGAGCTGCTCGGAATGCTGCGCGAGCGCGGGATGACCTACATCACGCTCGGCGACGAGGACGACGATCCCGCCGCCTACGACGAGGTGTTGCTGATCGACCAGGACGGCACCTGGACCGCGCCGACATGAACGAAACCCTCACCGAGATGCAGAACGAGTCGCCGTCGCGGGGCTTCCTGTGGGGTGCCGCGACCTCGGCCTACCAGATCGAGGGCTCTCCGCTCGCCGACGGCGCGGGGCCGAGCATCTGGCATCGCTTCGCCCACACGCCTGGTCGCGTCTTGAACGACGACACCGGGGATATCGCCTGCGACCACTACCGGCGCTGGCGCGAGGATGTCGCCTTGATGGCGTCGCTCGGTCTGAACGCCTATCGCTTCAGCGTCGCCTGGGCGCGCGTCCTTCCCGAGGGCACCGGGCGAGTGAATCAGTCGGGCTTAGATTTCTACCGACACCTGGTCGATGCGTTGCTGGAGCAAGGGATCGAGCCCATGCTCACCCTCTACCATTGGGATCTCCCCGAGGCGCTCGACCCGCGCGGCGGCTGGGCGAGCGACGCCAGTCCGGGCTGGTTCGCGGATTATGCGCTGATCCTGTATCGCGCCCTCGGTGATCGGGTCCGCCTCTGGATCACCCTGAACGAACCCTGGGTCATCACGGCAGGCGGCTATCTCTACGGCGACCTGGCACCCGGGCACAGCAACCCGAGCGAAACCCCGATCGTCGCGCATAATCTACTGCGCGCCCATGCCGCGGCCTTGGCGAGCGGTCGTGCCGAGGGGATCGAGCGCATCGGGCTGGCCGTCAACCTCGAGCCGCAAGACCCGGCGAGTCCCTCGCCCGAAGACCAAGCCGCCGCGGCGCGACGCGACGCCTTCATCAATCGCTGGTTTCTCGACCCGGTCTTCTTCGGGCGCTACCCCTCGGAGATGGAGACCATCTTCAGCACGGCTTGGCCGGAGTACAGTGCAAGCGAGCTGGACGCCCTGTGCGCCACGCCGGATTTCATCGGCGTGAACTATTACTCGCGCTCGGTCGTGCGCTCGGATCCGACCGAGCAACCGGTCGGTGCTCGCCGCGTGCGCCAAGACGCGCACCCTCACACGACAATGGACTGGGAGGTCTACCCGCAAGGGCTGACCGACATCCTCCTCTGGATTCAGGGACGTTACGGCAACCCGCCGGTCTACATCACGGAGAACGGTGCGGCCTTCGACGACCCGCCGCCGGTTGCGGGGCGTCTGCACGACCGGCAGCGCGTCGCCTATCTGCGCTGCCATCTGTGCGCGGCCTCCCGTGCGCTGCGCCGAGGGGTCGATCTGCGCGGCTATTTCGCCTGGTCGCTACTGGATAATTTCGAGTGGAGCTACGGCTACGCGCAGCGCTTCGGCCTGGTCCGCGTCGACCCCGTCGATCGGCAACGCCTGATCAAGGACAGTGGCCGCTTTTATCGCGACGCGATTCGCCGTTACGGTGGCGGCCCGCGGCACGGCGACGTGGTCGGGCGGGGCTAGTGGTCCGCTGTAGAGATCCCGAGACCGTTTGAGCGCCTCGTGCAGAACGGCAGATGTGTTGGGACCGTTCGTTGTCGTTGTCGTTGTCGTCATCGACCATCGATACGACTACGACAACGACAACGAAGATGATCTCGGACGGTCTCGGAATTTCTGAGCCGTTGTACTAGAGTGGCGAGCGGCGAGCGGCCGGAAACGAGTTCTTGAACGGTGACCGAGCGACGGGGAAGACGAAAACCGGCGTATATTGGGACTAATTCGGGCCGGGCCGCGTCACGCGGGGCCTTCGATCGCGACCTTCGGACGGGTGCTCGCGATCACCGCTCGAACGACGCCGCGGAGCGACGCCCGGGGTACACTAGCCCTCAGCCACTGACTCATACTCGGAACGAACACCGCTGCAGGAAGAAATAAGGCATGGCGAAAAAGCCGACTGGATCCAAGCCAACCGGATCGAAAAGGGACGCCGCACGCCGCGGCGCATCCGAGCCCACCGCCCCCACGTCCGCGGCAACGAGCCGTCCGCTACTGCCTCCGGGCGAGGCACAGGTCGCCGCGCTCAGCTCGGGCTCGTCCGTGCCGAATCAGGGCGCCTCGCCCCCGGACAGCCCGCCCGAGAGCAAGGCGTCCGAAACGGAAACCGCCAGTCCTGCAGTCTCGGCGCACACTCCCGCGACAACCGCCTCCTCCGCGCAGCTTCCGACCGACTCGGCGGCGACGCCGGTGCCGGCTGCAACGCGTCATCCAGGCGAATCGGCCGCAGGTGGCGAGGCGACGCCCGAGCCCGAAACCGATCAGGTGACACCGCCGACCCGCGGCTCGACGCCCGCGGAATCTCCGGCACCATCCCCGACGCGACCCCGTCCGACGCGCGACCCGGAGCCGGCGTCCAAGTCCGCGCCGATACCCCTGCCGGAGCCGGAGCCATTCCCGGAGCCGGAGCCCGAGAAGCCATCGGCACCGCCACCCGAGCCGGAGGTCGAGCCCCAACCGGAGCCGGAATACGAGCAGCCAGGCGAGCCCGAGCCGATCCATGAGCCGCCCCCCCCGCCGCCGCCGCCGGCGCCCGCACCCGCACGTCCGAGCCTCTACATCGTCCACATCACGCCCGAGCTGGCCTCGGTCGCCAAGGTCGGCGGGCTGGCCGACGTGGTCTTCGGTCTGAGCCGCGAGCTGGCGATCCGCGGCAATCATGTCGAGATCATCCTTCCGATGTACGCCACCCTGCGGCACGATCAGATCTTCGAGATGCACGAGGTCTACAAAGACCTCTGGGTTCCCTGGTACGACAGCGCCATCCACTGCACGGTGTTCTTCGGCTTCGTGCACGGGCGCAAGTGCTTTTTCATCGAGCCGCACTCGCCGGACAACTTCTTCAACCGCGGCAGCATCTACGGCTTTAAGGACGACGTGCTGCGCTACGCCTTCTTCTCGCGTGCCGCGATGGAGTTCCTCTGGAAGTCGGGCAAACATCCGGACGTGATCCATGTGCACGACTGGCAGACCGCCCTGGTCCCGGTATTCCTGTACGAGTTTTATCAGCCGCTCGGGATGACCCATCCGCGGGTCTGCATGACCATCCACAACTTCGCCCATCAAGGGGTCACCGGGGTCGAGATCCTGCATGCGACCGGGCTGCACCGGCCGGAGCGTTTCTTCAATCAGGATCGCATGGCCGACAATACCCATCCCAAGGCACTGAATCTGCTCAAGGCCGGGATCGTCTATTCCAATTTCGTCACGACGGTTTCGCCGCGCTACGCCTTCGAGACCAAAGACCAGGGTCAGGGCTTCGCCCTCGAGCCGACGCTGCATACCCATCAGATGAAATACGGCGGCGTGGTCAACGGCATCGACTACGACATCTGGAACCCCGAGGTCGACCACCAGATCCCGGTGCGCTACAGCGTCGAGAGCATCGACGGCAAATACGACAACAAGCGCGCCTTGCGTCATCGCCTGATGCTCGCCGACAACGAAAAGCCGATCGTCGCCTTCATCGGCCGACTCGACCCCCAAAAGGGTCTCGATCTGGTCCGTCACGCCATCTTCTACACGCTGGAGCGCGGCGCCCAATTCGTGCTGCTCGGATCCAGTCCGGATGCGCGCATCAACGGCGATTTCTGGGGCCTGAAGCGGATGCTCAACGACAGCCCGGACTGTCATCTCGAGATCGGCTTCGACGAGGATCTCTCGCACCTCATCTATGCCGGGGCGGACATGATGCTGGTCCCGAGCCGCTTCGAGCCCTGCGGACTGACCCAGCTGATCGCCCTGCGCTACGGCACGGTTCCGGTGGTTCGGGAGGTCGGCGGGCTCGCCGACACCGTCTTCGACAAGGACTATTCGCACCGTCCGCTGCACGAGCGCAACGGCTACGTCTTCCGCGATTTCAACAACGCCGGCCTCGAATCGGCGCTCGGACGCGCCATCGCCTGCTATCGGAACCACCCCGAGCATTTCAGGGAGTTGATGAAGAACGGCATGCGCACCGACTATTCCTGGAACACGCCCGGCCAGGATTATCTCAACATCTACGACTACATCCGTGAAGGCTGAGAGGCCGCATAACAGCCGCGACCCGGCCCCCAATCCGCCGCGCCGAGACGCGGCAAGGAGCGCATCGGCTCGATGAAGATCTACAATCTCTTTCCACGCCTCGCCGGACAGTTCAAAGACTGGACGCCCCACCTCGAGCGGGCCTCCCGCATGGGTTTCGACTGGATCTTCGTCAACCCGATCCAGGTGCTCGGCCAGTCCCGCTCCCTCTACTCGATCGCGGATCATTTCGCAATCAACCCGACCTTCGTCGCCCCGGATACGGGTCGGACCGCGGAGGAGCAGGTTCGCGCTATGGTCGCGGAGTCCGATCGGCTCGGTCTGGGCATGATGATCGATCTCGTGATCAACCATTGCGCCAAGGACTCGCGACTGGTGCACGAGCACCCGGATTGGTTCGTGCGCGACGGCAACGCGGTCGCGAGCGCCTTCTGTGTCGAGTCCGACGGGAACCGCGTCGTCTGGCACGACCTGGCGCAATTCGATCACCGCGGCTCGCCCGATCACGCGGGTCTCCTGGCCTATTGCGTCGCGATGGTCGAGTACCTGATCGATCTCGGCTTTCGCGGCTTTCGCTGCGACGCGGCCTACCAGATCCCGAGGCCGGTCTGGGAGCATCTGATCGCGCACATCCGCAAGGCGTATCCGGATGTCGTCTTCGTCGCCGAGACACTGGGGTGCTCGCCGGAGCAGACGCGCGAGACCGCGTCCGCCGGTTTCGACGCCATCTTCAACAGCTCCAAATGGTGGGACTTCGAGGGCGGCTGGCTGCTGGAACAGTACGGGCAGACGCGCCGGTTGGTCCCCTCGCTCAGCTTCCCGGAGAGCCACGACACCGAGCGGCTCTTCCACGAATCCGGCGGCAACCCCAACGCCATGAAGCAGCGCTATCTTTTCACCGCGCTCTTCTCGGCGGGCGTCATGATCCCGATCGGTTTCGAGTATGGCTTCAGGCGCCGGCTCGACGTCGTGAACACCCGTCCCGAGGACTGGGAGGGCACGAACCTCGATCTCACCGACTTCATTGCCGAGGTCAACCGGATCAAGAACCGTTTTCCGGTGTTCGGGCAGGAAGGGCCGATCGAGCTTCTCCATCATCCGAACCCGGCCATCCTTCTGCTCCGCAAAGGGTCCGAAACGGGTCGGGACACGGCACTGCTCGCCTTGAACAAGGATCCCTGGAATCACCAGCACCTGCGGATCGACGACATCTGCCAGCTCGCTCGAACCACCGACCCGATGCTGGACGTCTCGCCCGAGTCACCCATGGACCCGATCCCGACCCCCTTCGAGCTCGAGCTCGGGCCCGGCATGGGACGCGTCTGGGTCACCCCCGCGATCAGCTCCGACGGCAACTCCATCGCCCGACAGATCTCGGCAGACGACACGGCTGAGGTCGCTTGAACCTAGATCCGGCAGGTGGCCGCTTCATGCCGCAAGCAAAGGTTTGACGCGGTTGACGGTCTTGGTCATCCGACGCCTCGCCCGCCGAGTGATGGCCGCTACGCCCGTTCGTACCGACAGCCGGCGGGTCACGCCTGGTTGATCGCGTAAACAAGAACGGTTATCATTCTGCTCTCGTGAATCAGGTGTGGGCGGTCGTTGACCGATCCCATCGGACAACTTCATGGAGCGCTGAGCATGGGCGAGCACGACAAGGGTCATCAGGACCAAGCGGGGGGATCGACGGCTCCGGGCCAGCCGTCGATAGAGGGTCAGCAGCGTGGCGCAAACCCTCAGGGCAACGCGCAGGATCAGGCGCCCACCGGGGCGCAACAGGGCGTCTTTTCCGGCGGATCTCAAGCGGGCATGGTCGGCGCCCGGATGGCCGGCCCCTATCCCGGTTTTCCCGGCCCGGGCGGCTACGGCGGGCAACCCGGCTTCGTCGCGCCCGGCATGCATTCGGGGGTTGCTCCCCACCCGGCGGCCTATGGCCACCCGCCCGGCGTCGATCCCTACTGGGCCTACCATGCTCAAGCGCAGGCGGCGTATGCCCCGCCACCTCACCCTTATGCCGGCCCCTATGCCGGCCCCTATGCCGGAATGGCTCCACCGCAGGCGCCCTGGCCGGGCTACGGTCCCGGATTCGAGCAGCAGGGCGAAGCCGGGCACATGGCCGGCGGCAGACACGGGGCCGGGATGGCTGAATTGGTCGACGAGATCGCCAACGGCGGCAGCGGTCTCTCCAGCCTCGGCAAGATGCTCAATTTCGACGATTCCGAATTCTGGAAAGGCGCCCTCCTCGGCGCCGCCGCTGTCCTGGTGCTGACGAACGAGTCGGTTCAAGGCGCGCTGTTCAAGACCGGCGCCAAGACCAAGGCCGCGGTCAAGACCGGTGTGGATCGAGTCAAGGAGCGCGTGCGGCAATCGGGCGACACGAATACGCAGGAGACGACGGATGTCTGACCACAACCTCATTCAGATGTCGACCTATTCGAGAGCCTCGACCGGCGGAAGCGACTGCGCGACCCTCGTCAAGCTCGCAACGCTGGGCGCCGTCGTCGGCGGCAGCGTCGCCGCCGCCACCAATCTGCAGCGCGTCCAGTCCGGGGACCTCACGGCAACCCATGCCGTTGCAGAGACAGGTAAGACCGCAATCACCGCCGCCGTGGCGACTGCGATCGGCGGGGCCGCCGCAACCAGCATCGCCGAGCAAGGCTTGATACGCCTCGGCATCATGTTCGCCGCCGGCACCCTGGCCCTTTATGGTCTGCAACGTTGGTCGCAGACCCGGACGGACAGCGATGAGTAGTCAACAGCAGCGTCAGCGGCACGGCGTGCGAAAAAACATGGTCAAGGGAATCGGCGGTCTTCTGGCCGGTGTTGCGCTCGTGTTGCTTGCTAGGTCGCTGTTCAAGCAGCGCACCCCGGCGCCCGAGGCACTGAGCACCGAGCCTGCGCAAAACGCCGGATGAGCCTGGTCCCCTATCACTACAAACCGCGCGGCGACGGCAGTGCGGACAGCATCACACGGAGACGGATCGACATGAGCAGCTCCTATCAAGGTTACGGCAATCCCTACGGTTATCCGATGGCGGGCGGCATGGGGGCACCCATGGCACAAGGGCAGAACTCGGCGGGCGGTCACGGCGCCTCCGTGGACGCTCATCCGGCCTATGGGTCGGCCAACCCCGGTTATGGCTATGCCCAAGGCGGCTACGCCCAAGGCTACGGCCTGACCCAAATGGGATATGCCTACCCTCAAGCAATGCGCCAAGCCATGTCCCAGCAAACCAGCTTTCTGAATTTCGGCAACGACCGCTTTCTCAAGGGCTTGCTCATCGGCGCCGCCGCGACCTATCTGCTGACCAACGAAAGCGTGCAACGCACGGCGATCAAGGGGGTCGTGCAGATTTGGTCTGCCCTCCAAGGGGGCATCGAAGAGGCCAAGGAACGCTTCCAAGATGCCGAGGCCGAGTTGCACCACGCGGCTCAGTTCAAGTCAACCGCGGCCTCGTGATGACATGGGTTGTTCGTGCTTGGGCCCGACGTTGCCGCAGCCCGATGTCTCGGTGGCGGACGCGGTTTAGATGTTCGAGGACGTCGATTGCTCGGCCCCGTGTCCTGCGACGACCGTCGTTCACGAAGCACCCGAGCCCGCTTGGCCTGCGCGTACCACGCGCCAGCCGTGGATTGACCCGATGATGAGCGCCGGCTTGCCGCCACTCGACCTGAGCTATCGCATCGTCCATGAGCTTCCCGGGCGATTGCGGTTGCGCGTCCCGGCGCTCGGCGCGCCGGGATTCGACCCCGACGACCTGGAAGACTGGATGGATCCGCTCGGCGTCGTCACCAACGCGCGCGCGAGTTGCGGCGCCCGCAGTTTGGTCGTGAACTATCGCGAGTCCGCCGGCGCCCGCGACGCCGTGCTCCGGCGACTGGATGGCTATTCGCCGCGGACGGAGCCCGGTTCCGCGGACGGCGGCTCGCGCGAGGCCGAGATCGCCCCCATCGTCACCGCGGCGGCGACCATCGCACTCCTGCCCTTTCTGAGCCGCCCGTTTCAGGTCGCGCTCACGGTGGCCAACGTCGCCTCGACCTTGGGGACCGGCGCGGAAACCCTGATCCGCAAAGGGATCAAGGTCGAGGTGCTGGACGCGCTTGCGATCGGCCTCTCCGCGGCCAGGGGAGAGCTCTACACCGCCAACATCACCGACTTCTTGCTGGCGCTCGGCAACTTCCTCGAGCGGCGCACCGAGCGCCAGTCGGACCGGCTGCTGCGCAAGCTGCTGCGACCCGAGCCGGCCATGGCCTGGGTCGAGCGCGACGGCGAGCTGGCCCAGATTCCCGGCGATCAGGTCGTGCCCGGCGAGGTGATCGTGGTCGGAACCGGGGAGACCATCCCGGTCGACGGACGGGTGGTCGGCGGCAGCGCCCTGGTCAATCAGGCCGCCGTCACCGGAGAAGACGTCCCGGTGCGCAAGGAGGCACCTCGCCGTGCTGTGTCGGGCTCGGTCCTGATCGAGGGTCGTCTGCGCATCGAGGCGACGCAGGTCGGCGATGAGACCACGACCGCGCGCATCTCGCGTTTCATCCAGGAGTCGCTGGACAAGCGCTCGGATACCCAGCGCGAGGCCGATCGTCTCGCCGATCAGCGGGTCTACCTGACCCTGGGGACGGGTGCCGTGGTCTACGGAGTGACCCGCAACCTGACCCGCCTGCAGTCCGTCTTCCTCGTCGATTACTCCTGTGCGCTCAAGCTGGGCACGCCGGTCGCATTCAAATCCGGGATGTACCAGGCCGCCGCGCACGGCGTCCTCATGAAGGGCGGCGAGGCGATCGAGCACCTCGCCGGTGTCGACACCATCGTCTTCGACAAGACCGGCACGCTGACCCACAGCGAGCTCTCAGTCACGGATGTCGTCGCTCTCAACGAGCAGGCCACCTGCACCGAGGCGGCACTCCTCGCACTCGTCGCCTCGGTCGAGGAGCACGCCTCGCATCCGGTCGCCAACGCCGTCGTGGAGGCGGCGCGCTCGCGCGATCTGCAGCATATCTCGCACGGCGAGGTCGATTATCTGGTCGCGCACGGCCTGTCGGCCGATGTCCAGGGCGAGCAGATCCTGGTCGGCAGTCGCCACTATCTGGAAGAGCATCGCGGCATCGCGTTCGACGAGTATGCCAAGCAGATCGCGCGTCTGGAGGACGAGGGCAAGATCATCCTCTTCGTCGGCAACGCCCACGGACCGGTCGGACTGATCGCCCTGCGCGATACCCTGCGGGCCGAGACCCGCGAGACGCTCGACCGGCTGCGGACCCAAGGGATTCGTCGTCTGGTGATGATTACGGGCGATCGCCGCCAAAAGGCCGAGGCATTGGCCCGCGAGTTGAACCTCGACGCCGTCTACGCGGAGGTCGCGCCGGAGGAAAAGGCCGACCTGATCGCCCGCTTCCAGGCGGACGGCAGCCGCGTGGCCTTCGTCGGCGACGGCGTGAACGACGGCCCGGCATTGGTCGCCGCCGATGTCGGCATCGCCATGCCGCGCGGCGCGGATATCGCCCGCGCCACCGCCGACATCCTGCTGATGGACGACCGCCTCGGCGCCGTGGCCGACGCCCGGGAGATCGCGACCAAGACCATGGCGCTGATCCGCGGCAACTTCCGCGCGGCCATCGGGATCAACACCGGCATCCTGGCCGGCGCGATCGGCGGCGCCCTTTCCCCGGTCGCGAGCGCCCTGCTGCACAACGGCACCACGATCGGCATCCTTTTCAATGCACTGAAAGGCGTGCGGCTGGAGGGGGAAACCGACGGGTCGATAAATGCCCGATTGGAGCAGATCAAGAACATCGTCAGGCGTTGAACCGCGTTAAACCGCGTCCGGTAGGACATGCGCGATCCTCGCCTGAACGCGATTCTTGTGCATACACTCGAAACTCGGCGCGGACGCGGTTTAAGTGATTCATTTCAATATCCTAAACCGCGCCAGCTCCAAGGCATGTTCGTTGCGCCGGCGTACCGGGATCATTCCAACGTCCTCGTCGGCGCTCCCGGCGCGGTTTAGGCGCGGTTTAGCCGGATCGGCGCGCCGAAGAAGACCAGGACGGTCAGATCCTCCTCGACATCGAAAAAGGCGTGGTCACAAGCGGCATGCACGTACATCAGCGTGCCTTTGCGGACCGCGTGCTCGCTCTCCCCGACCCGCAGTCGCCCGCGCCCGCCGAGCACGAGGTACAGCTCGTCTTCCTCGTGCGCGCTCGCCATGTCGCGCGATCCGGCGGGCAGGTGATAGACCGAGCAGCTGAGCGAGGGGGTGCGCAGAAACTCCTTGAGCGACAGGGTTCCCGGCTCGACGCGAGCCATCAGGTCCTCGAGCTGGAAGACCAACCAATCATCGTCATCGTTCATCGTGCGCGATCTCGTCGTGAAAGCTGATGCATGGACCGGTCAAGCCCGGCTGTAGGTGTCGTGGAGCCAGCTGCTGGAAGAGCATCGGCGCGGCACTCCCGGTCGAGTGTCTGTCTTGCGGATCCGACGACACCGAAAGAATACCGGTAATGCGAAGGATTTGCATTTCCTAATGGCCGGTCATACCATGCAGCTGTCGTCACCTGCCCTTCCATCGCGAGGCATCCGTCCATGAGCCACTATATCCATCACGTCCCCGGTCGCCTACGGATTCGTTCCGGCTCTTTTCGTTGCGACCCGGTGAGCGCACGCTTGGCCGAAGGCGAGCTGCTCGCCACCGAAGGCGTCCGCGAAGTGCGAGTCAATCCGCGTGCAGGCAGCATCACGGTCCACTACGAGTCCGAACGCCTGACCCAAACGCAGATCCTGGAGAGGCTCGAGCAGGTCGGCTGTCTCGGTGCCTCGATCCGCACGGATGTGGGTGCGACACGTATGCACGAGGTCTTCGGCAAGGCCCTCGTCGGCGCCGTGATGCAGAAGGCCGTCGAACGCTCGGCCGTGCGGCTGGTGAGCGTGCTGCTTTAAACCGCGTCCCGCACGACAGGCATGTCGTCGTATCACGCGGCCGCGCGCGCCTGACCCATCCGCCCGAGACGCGGCTTAAATCTCTTTCCATCGTTCAAGGCGATTTCCGGAAAATTCCATACCCGTAGGTTGTGCTGACGATAGGAGGCACAACTTGCGCCGACGGCCGGTTGTGCCTCGCACGGCTCCTCGGCGCAACCTACCGTTGTCGAAGCGTGGAGCGCTCCGATGCGCAACTTGGCATAACGGTTTCCGGAATTCGCCTAAGCCGCGTCACCTGCAAGACCGCATAGACCACGGAGGCTCGGTTCTCGATCGAGCCCCAGTGATCGCCTCGGACGCGGCTTAGATCAACCGATAGGCGTTGATATCGGCCGCATACGACAGCCGATCCTCCGCCCGCCCGCCTTCGAAGGCATCACTGAACACGGCCTTGAGCGCAGCGTTGCGCGCCACGGGCTCGCCCGCGAAATAGCCGTGCGTGTTGCCCACGCCATCGGCACGGGTGATGTCGATATAGCGTGTGTTCGCTGCAGACAGGTTCTTGAGGTAATGACCGAGACGCGCCCGCTGCGCCTCGCCGGGTTTTCGACGCGACCAGGCAAGCGCGAAGTCGTTCTCGTTGATCACGACATAGAGACGGTTGCGGGTCTGAATGCGCTGGACCCAGGTCTCGTGAGCCGCGTTGTTCGTATCGGCGGCGACCAGCGAGACATTGTCGAAGATCAGCTTCGCGGCGGCGGCAGCGCTCGGTTGCAGTGCGTACTTGAGCACATAGTTGCCCATGCTGTGACACATCAGGTTGAGGGTGACCTTGCAGTCATCGGCCAACAGTTGCGTGAAGCGCGCCTGTACGGCCTCCCGATTGCCCCGGCCGCCGTCCTCCGCCATCGCCTGCTGCCAAAAGGCGCCGCGACGCGCCTCGGTCAGCTTCTCATGGTAGAGCCGCACCTTCTCGAAGAAGCGGTTCAGCGCGTCCATCGAGACCCGCGCGTCCTGCTTGTCATCGAGGTAGTCCGCCGTCCCGCTGACCGCTCCGCCGCCGTTCGCCGGCCAACTGAAGGGCAGGACAATGACGTTGTAGAGCGCCTCGAGCGTCTCGGCCGTGCCCAGCACGTCCTTCATGTCGTTGTTGTAGCCGTGGACATAGACGAGCAAATGACGCTTCTCGCGTGCCGCCTGCTCCATGAGATCGCAGGCGACCTGCAGACTCGCGTACCAATCCGCCCGCTCGTCGATGTCGAGCGCATGGCGTCGCTTCAGCTCCCGGACCTCGGCCTGCGTCAGCTTGTCGGTAAGCAGCTCGGTCGCGTAGTGAGAACCCTGCTTGGTGATCTTGACAAGCCGCAGCTCGTTTGGACCGACCGTGTTCGGTGTATCGCCGAACACCTCCAGCCCTTCCTTACGTTTATTGACCTTGCGGTTGGTGACGACGTACATGGCATCTCCTCCGGGTCGGTTTGCACCTCGATGAGCGGAACCTGACTTTCGCCGGGACCCCTCGCTTGCTGCTGTCCTACTCGTCGAAGCCACCGAGATCGGTAGGTCCGATCAATGCGATGCCCGCTTCCCAGGCGCTCGTCTTCTCGCGCTGCTCACCGACCAACCGGATGCCCCGACGTTCGTGCACTGACAGGATAGGATCGACCATGAAACCGACTCTTTCAAGGATCGCCGGATCACCCGCGCCCGCGCGTACCCCCGCCGGTCAGCGAGCCCATGATCCCGCGCACCAACTGACGGCCGATCTGGCTGCCGAGCGAGCGCATGGCGCTGGTCGCGAACGCTTCGACAGGTGTCTGGCGCGTGCCGGCGCGTCGGGCGGGGGCCTTGCCGGTCGACGACGCCGGGGCGGTCTTGCCGCTGCGGCCGAAGTACTCGGACAGATCCGGGATCTCGGGAGCGGCCGAGGCGGCGGCGGCTTGTTCGGCGCGTTGCTCGAGGATCTCGTAGGCGGAGACCCGGTCGATCGTGACGTCGTAGACACCCTTCACGAGCGACTGATCCATGACGGCCTTGCGAACCTCGGGCTCGATGGGGCCGAGATGGCTTCCGGGCGGCGCGACATTGATCCGCTGGACGATGCCCGGGATCCCCTGCTCGTCGAGGGTCGAGACGAGCGCCTCGCCGACGCCGAGCGCGGTGATGGTGGCCTCGGTGTCGAGCGCCGGATTCTGTCGGAAGGTCTCGGCGGCAACCCGCACCGCGCGCTGGTCGCGGGGCGTGAAGGCGCGCAAGGCGTGTTGGATACGGTTGCCGAGCTGCCCGAGGACCGTCTCCGGGACATCCATCGGATTCTGTGTCACGAAGTAGACCCCGACCCCCTTGGAGCGGATTAGCCGCACGACCTGCTCGATCTTGTCCAAGAGGACCTCGGGCGCATCCTTGAAGAGCAGATGTGCCTCGTCGAAGAAGAAGACCAGCTTGGGCTTGTCCTGATCACCCGCCTCGGGCAGCTCCTCGAACAGCTCGGACAAGAGCCAGAGCAGGAAGGTGGAGTAGATCTCCGGGGTGTGGATCAGCTTGTCCGCGGCCAGGATGTTGATGTAGCCGTGGCCCTGCTCGTCGGTCTGCATCATGTCCTGCAGCGCGAGCGCGGGCTCGCCGAAGAGCAGATCTCCACCCTGCTTTTCGATGACCAGCAGGCGGCGCTGGATCGCGCCCACGCTCGCCGACGAGACATTGCCGTAACGGGTCTGGAGCTCCGCGGCGTTCTCGGCCACATGCGCCAACAAGGCGCGCAGATCCTTCAGATCGAGGAGCAGCCAGCCGTTCTCGTCGGCGACATGAAAGACGATGTTGATGACGCCTTCCTGCACCTCGTTGAGATTCAGGAGGCGCGACAACAACACCGGCCCCATCTCGGTCAGGGTGGTGCGGACCGGATGGCCCTGTTGGCCCTCGATGTCCCAGAACATCACCGGGTTGCCCGCGAAGACGAAGCCCTCCTCCTGCTCCAGACCCATCTCGGCGACCCGTTCGGCGACGCGCCGGTTGCCGCCTCCCGGTTGGCTGATGCCCGCGAGATCGCCCTTGATGTCGGCGAGGAACACAGGCACGCCGATGCGGCTGAATTGCTCGGCGAGCCGCTGCAGGGTCACCGTCTTGCCCGTACCCGTCGCACCCGCGACCAGACCATGCCGGTTGGCCATGCGCGAGAGGATCGAGACCGGCTCGGGTCCTTTGCCGACGAGGATGGACTGGGTCATATCAGGCGCTCCGTGTATGGCGAATATGGGTGGTCCGAGGAACCGCAGCCGGCAACGCGCCGAGTTGCGCAGCGCCGAGCGGTCGAGGCGTCAAGTATCGCACCGGCAACCGCAGCGGTCAGATGAAGAAAGCGCTCATCGACCCTGGATTCACGAATCTATACATCGTCGGCGGAGGGATGGTCGGCGGCTGCACCGGGGCCGGCTGGATGCAAGATAGACTGCCGATGGAGCCTTGTCCGCGCTACCGAGCCGAGCGAAGCCGCGCCGCGCGTGGCACGCTCTCCGCGGTCCGTATCGGTCGCCGCTCAGTCCGGCTCGGCGAGCGAGTCGATGTCGATCTCCCAACGGTCGAGTATTTGGCGGTAGATCACGAGCTCGGCATCGGAGAAGAATCCATCCGAGCGCGCCAAGAGCAGGAGCATCCTGGCCAAGGTCCGACGCGAGGCGCGGTCCGTGACCGGCGCCAGGATGCTGTCGACCCAATCCGGGTCGGCAAGCCCGACGAAGCGTGCCGTACCTGCGTGGGCGATGAGATCGTCGCAATAACCATCGAAGATCCTGGCGAAGTCATCGCGGCCGACGCCGAAGCGCCCGAAGACGCCGAGCTGCTCGAGCATGTCCAGCTCCTCGTCCTTCACCTCGCCATCGCCGATGATGAAGAGGGAGATGACGCGCAGCATGGCCTCGGGGCTGTTGTCCGCGTAGGGGGTGATCTCGGGCATCCTCGTCCTGGCTCCTCGGTGATTTCGTTTTCGTGACGGTCGAGCGATGATCGCACAAACCCGAGCGCGCCGCCGCGCCCGGGTCCGGAGCCACCTCCGGCGTCGGCGGGTTTGCGTTCTCGGGAGTAGAGGCTCCAAAATGACTTAGGCTCCGGGGGCGATCTTCACGCGACCCGGATCGGACGTTCCGATTGACCTCCACGGACGCGACAGCCATGTTCTTTCCGGTCGACGACACAACCCGCCGCAAGGCCAAGACGCCGCATGAGCTAGCGATGGTGAACCTGATCGTCTTCAACCTCCTGATCGGGGTGGCACTGCTCGCGGGCTCGATGGCGGAGCCGGATTCGATGATCGGGCGCTACAAATGGCTTGCGGTCTCGATCCCGCTCGCGCTCTCCTCGGTGCTGATCGGCGTGACCTGGATGAGATCCCATCGACCCGGCACGGACATGAGCTGGTTCGCCACAACCCACTGGCGATTGGCCGCAAGCCGCTATCGGCTGATCCTGATCGCCTATCTGGTGTGCGCAGCGATCCTGAGCATCGCCCTGCTCGGCAAGCCGGACGAGACCGAGATCGCGGCACAGCTCAGGACCCTGCCGCCGGCGATGCAGGAGATGGAGCGACATAAGATCGAGTCCCAGGACATGGCAAGCGCCATCTGGGCACGCATCGGCGTGGTTCCGCTGTTGCTTGCGGTGATGGTCACCATCATGCTCGAATCCGGCGCGCTCTACCAAGCCGGACGCGGAGAGCTACCCGATGCGTTGGTCGCACGATTTCCGCCGCCGGAGGGGGTCATCGGGAGCGAAACCGAGCCGCCGGTCGCATAATTCGCGGCCTCCTGGCCTGTTGTTCCGACGATCACTCGCAAAGTTCCACCACGACAGGAATTGACCATGTCAAAACCATCCCTTTATCTCACCACGGTACTCTTAGCTGCTATGACGACACCCGCTCTTGCCGACAATCCCAAGGTTGCATTGGACGTCACGATCGGCGGCGAACCCGCCGGCACCATCACGATCGAGCTGTTCGCCGACGTGACCCCGAAGACGGCCGAAAATTTCCGCGCGCTCTGCACCGGCGAGAAGGGCATGGGTCAAAGCGGCAAGCCGCTGTCCTATGCCGGCAGTCCCTTCCATCGCATCATCCCAGGCTTCATGATCCAGGGCGGCGACTTTACCCGCGGCAACGGCACGGGCGGCGAGTCCATCTACGGGGAGAAGTTCGCCGACGAGAACTTCGAGCTGAAGCACACCGAGGCCGGCATGCTCTCGATGGCCAACGCCGGCCCCAACACCAACGGGTCGCAGTTCTTCATCACGGTTGACGCCACACCTTGGCTGGACGGCAAGCACGTGGTGTTCGGCAAGGTCGTCGAAGGCATGGATGTCGTCGAGGCGATGGAGGCCCAAGGCTCGCGCTCCGGCGGAACCAAGACCGAAGTAGTCCTCGCGGACTGCCGCGCGCTCTGACGCCGGACAGGACTCTCGACCCATTGCGGGTCGAGGGTCGCACCATTTCGGGGCCGCCTCAGGCCCGAGCCATTGCCTGGCCGACCGAACCGTCAGCATGTCGTTAAGCCTGGCGGGCGCACAAGACCCGGTCGCGATCCAATTGATCCCGAAGCACAACTCCAACGGCCACATCGCCGCTCGGGATTGAATTTCCCGATGAATGGACTCAGAGTTACCGAAGGATGACAGGCGTTGTAGGATCTTGGTGCAGTCTTTGCCTCAGAGATTCGCATCTTCAGCTTTATTCACCCAGAAGCACCGAGGATCCAGCCATGTACGACATCGATCTCGATCGAGACTATCGTGATGCCCGACTCCGCTCGGCGGACTGTCTCCGCCCGGACGCCCGGCCCGAGCTGCGGATGCAGACGTGGGCCGAATTGCAGTGGGAAGCCGATCAGCAAAAACGTGTCGGCCTTTATGCGCGACAGATCGAGGCCGACGTTCTGCGCGGTCTCGGCTGATCCGAGCCCGGCGGGACATGCAACGAATCCCGCCGAGTTGAAACCCTCATCCACCCCCAACGCAGGCGCTGCGCGGGTCAAACTAGGATCGTCAGATAACGACGCTGCACCCACACTTTAGATCGACGACGACGGGCGAAACGTAACGGCGCGCTTGACCCTGACGAATGTGCAGCACCAAAAGGGTCTGTGGGTCGAAAACCAGCACATCCTTGACGGCCTGAGAGAGATAAAAAGGCGGGCCGATCTCCAAGTCTTTCGCCTCGTATCCCTTGCTCACGACCTCGACGACCGCCTCGGGCACCATCGTCAAAACGCTGTCCTGCTCCGCCTCGCCGGGCTCACGACAGAAGATGGAGATGTCGGGTCGCTTCAACCCGTTCGGGAACTGGATGTAGACATCCAGCGCGTGAACGCAGCCGCAATCACCGCCCTCCGACCGCACGATCGAAGCGGCAATCCGCTCGACATGCTTCTGATGTCGATACAGCGGCTGCGCCTCCCAGATCGCCAGCCCATTGACGACCTCCAGCCGCACCCCGAGCTCATCCGACCGCAGCACCAGCTGTTGCAGATCCATCGATACCCCCGACGCATTCCCGCATTGAACCGCGCCCAGTGCGGTATGCGATGTTTTTGGATGGGATCGGCCCCGGCGGATTTGACGACCGCTGGAGACGGCGCGGTTTAAGACATTAAAAATTATAAACCGCGTCCCCGCTAAGGGCCGTGGATGGACCAAACGTCGACCTCACTCGAAAGTGAGTATCTCGCTTTGGACGCGGCTTAAACAACACCCGATCATCGCACGCCTCGCCCAAGCATTCGACACCCTCAAATCGCGTCCGCTCCAACGCCTGTTGATCCAAACCAGACTGGATCCATGCAAAAACCCCGCAGAGCACTCGAAAACGCGATTTGAGCAGCATCACGACGGGCTATCAAACCATTTCAATCGCTTGCCGTTGCAGCTCGACAAGGTTATCTCAGCGAATCCCGATATACGGGCGGCCTCGCGCCTCGAATGTTTCGGGAATCCCCGGCATCGCGTTGTCCCGATCGGCGTAAAATGACACGCGCACTTCTCCTAAAATGCGGAAAACCCGCGGGGAGCACATTCGCTATGCGCCCACTTATAAGACCTCGGCCCAGTCTCTACGAACAACTCGAGAACCTACCCGAAGAGGTCGTCGGGGAAATCCTCGACGGCCAACTCTACGTCCAGCCGCGCCCGGCGTGGCCCCACATCGTGGCGGCATCCGGGCTTGGGTATGAGCTGATCGGGCCCTTCCAACGGGGACGCGGCGGCCCCGGCGGTTGGTGGATCGTCGACGAGCCTGAATTGCATTTCATCCGAGATGCCGAGGTCGATGTGCCGGATCTTGCCGGCTGGCGGCGCGAGCGCATGCTCAACCATCCGCCGGTTCACCGCATCGAGATCGTGCCTGATTGGATCTGCGAGGTCCTGTCCCCGTCATCCGAAAGCAAGGACAGGAATATCAAGATGCCGATCTACGCCGAGTTCGGCGTGTTCCATGCGTGGCTGGTCGATCCTCTAGCACATACATTGGAAGCCTACGCCCTCGAAGATGGAGCCTGGAGAGAGATCGGCCGTTTTGCCGGTGCAGCCTCGGTGTCGGTCGCACCCTTCGATGCTGCGGCCATCAACCTGAGCGATCTCTGGGCGCCAACCGCATAGAACAGACCGAGGGCGCCTCGAGATGGCCGTTTCCGGGGAACGACAACAGGACAGCATGACGCGAACAGGAGCCTCGATGGCCAGTCAGGATTCGAACAACAACGACCTCGCCTATGCCGACACCCTGTGGAAGTCGGCCGATGCGCTGCGCGGTCAGGTGGACGCGGCCGAGTACAAGCACGTTGTACTGGGCCTGCTGTTCCTGAAGTACATCTCAGATGCCTTCGCGGCCCGGCGCGAGGGGCTCATGGCGGAGCTTGAAGCGGACGGTATCACCGGCGCTCAGATGGAGAGCCTGCTGGAGAGCCGCGACGAGTACACCGCCGAGCGCGTCTTCTGGGTACCGCCCGAGGCGCGCTGGCAGAACCTGCAGAACCAGGCCATCCGGCCCGACATCGCCACGCTGATCGACGACGCCATCCTCGCCGTCGAGCGCGATAACCCGAATCTCAAGGGCAAGCTGCCGCGCGACTACGCCCGCCGCAGCATCGCGCCGGAAAAGCTCAAGGGCCTGATCGACCTGATCGCCGACATCGGTTTCAAAGGCGGCGCCGCCCGCGCCCGAGACAGTCTCGGCCGCGTCTACGAATACTTCCTCGGCAAGTTCGCCCAGGCCGAGGGCAAGCTCGGCGGCGAGTTCTTCACCCCGCGCTGCATCGTGCGCCTGCTGGTGGAGATGCTCGAGCCCTACGAGGGCCGCGTCTACGACCCCTGCTGCGGCTCCGCGGGCATGTTCGTGCAGTCCGAGCGGTTCGTCGAGGCTCACGGCGGGCAGACCACCGACATCTCCATCTTCGGCCAGGAGTCCAACCCCACCACCTGGCGACTGGCGCACATGAACCTCGCCATCCGCGGCATCGAGGCCAACCTGGGCTCCCAGCCCGCGGACACCTTCCTGCGCGACCTGCACCCGGATCTGAAGACCGATGACATTCTTGGCGACTCTGCGTCTTTGCGTCCTGGCGTCTATTCCGACATCCCCGGCTTCTGCAAGGCGGAGACCATCGACGGCATTCGCAAGCACGGCTTCGTGCTCACCCCCGGCCGCTACGTCGGTGCCGAGGAGCAGGAGGAGGACAGCGAGCCCTTCGAGGAGAAGTACCCTCGCCTGCTGGCTGAGCTGGAGGCGTGCTTCGTGGAAGGTGAGCGGCTGATGGGCGTGGTACGCGAGCGGCTGCAAGGGGTTGGCAATGGCTGATCGGTCGACCGCGCTCCAAACGGAGCCAATGATATGCGCTACCTGAATCTCGACCATCTACGCCGCTGCATCGAGACCCTGCAGCAGTCGTTGCGGCTGTATCGAAGCGCCGAGCCTGACAGCATCGAGCAGGAGGTGTTTCGCAACGCTATCGTCAAAGGCTATGAGCTGACGCAGGAAATCGCCTTCAAACTCCTCAAGAAGGCCCTGAAGGCGTTCGGCCACGGCGCCCGGAAACTCGAATCGACGCCTATCAAGGACATTCTGCGCCTCGCCGCCGTGCATGACCTGCTGACCCTCGAGGAGGTCGAGCGCTGGTTTAAGTATCGCGACAATCGCAACGACACCGCCCACGACTATGGCGAGGCCTTTGCGCGGGAGACACTGACGCTGATGCCCGATTTCCTGGAGGATGTCTCGCGGCTGGCGGATCGGTTGGACGCCAAGCTCGGCAAGGACGCGACATGAGTAGCGACTCCGCCCGCCCAGCACTGCACCTGCCCCCGCGTTACCTGGCGATCGTCCGGGATATCCTGCGTCGTTTCCTGCCCCACGCCGAGGTCTGGGCCTACGGCAGCCGCGTCAACGGCGACCACTACGACGCCAGCGATCTGGATCTCGTCGTTCGCCAGCCCGATGACCTCACCCGCCGGCAGCCAGACCTTGACGAGGTCGCCGCCGCCTTTTCCGACAGCGACCTGCCGATTCTGGTGCAGATTGTGGATTGGGCGCGCATCCCGGAGGCCTTTCGCGAGGAGATCGAGGCGGGGTATGTGGTTCTGCACTCGGCCGATGGTGGCCCTGTCGCGCCCACGAACCAGAAACCCGGACCCGAAAGCTCGGCAACCAAGGCAGCAAGAACAAACGCAAAGGCGCAGAGTCACAAAGACGCGAAGGATTCCCATGAGGTTCTTTGCGTCTCTGCGGCTTTGCGTCTTTGCGTTAACTCCGGACAGCCGAGATGAACGAATCCGCCGTCGAAGACGTGACGACCAAGCAGCTCGCCGACATCGGCGCGCAGGTCCGGCGCGGAGTGGAGATCGACGACGCCGGCGAGCGCATGGATTCGGGCCAGTGTGTGCTCCAGGGTCGTCTCTCCGCGGCATTGCATCGGCTGAACCCCGCAATGTCGCATGAGGTCATCGAAGGCGTAGTGCGAACCCTCGCACACCCGCCGCATCCGACGCTGGTCCAGAACAACCGCTGGCTCCATAGGCTACTGACCGATGGCGTCGAGGTGGAGTATCGCGACTCGCAAATCGGACCGGATGAGAACAGGCTGCGCGGCGGACGCTGCCGGCTCATCGACTTCGAAGATCCTCTCGCCAATGACCTACTGGTGGTGCGCCAGCTCGCGGTCACTGGACCCTCCGGTAAGCTGATCCGGCTGGACCTGGTGGTGTTTCTGAACGGCTTGCCCATCGCGGTGATCGAGCTGAAGGACCCGACCGACCCGCAAGCCGATCTCACGGCAGCCATCGAGCAGCTCGACCGCTATCAAGCGACGGTGCCGGACATCTTCGTTGCGAACCTGGTACGCGTGGTCTCGGACGGGATGATCACACGGGTCGGCTCCATCACCAGCGACCGCAGCCGCTTCATGCCCTGGCGACCGCTCGCGGACGAGGGCGAGGTGAATTACGTCGTCAACGCCGATCGTAAAGGCACCGACCCCGATGAGCGCATCCGCGTGCGGCTGGAGTCGCTGGTCGGTGCGCCGGAGCGCCTCGAGCGCCTGGCCGCGTTCATCGTCGAGCACTGGGAAAAGCGCCGTGCGGCGATGGAAGGCAAGGCGATGGTCGTGACCATGAGCCGGGACATCGCGGCGCGGCTCTACGAGCAGATCCGCCTGCTCCGCCCGGCCTGGCATGACGCCGACGACGAGCGCGGGGCCATGAAGGTGGTCGTCACCGGCGGCGCCGACGATCCGGAACCGCTACGCGGCCATGTCCGCACCAAGGCCGCGCGCAAGCGCCTGGCCGAGCGCTTCAAGGCCCCGGCGGATGATCTGCGCCTGGTCATTGTCTGCGACATGTGGCTGACCGGCTTCGACTGCCCGCCGGCCCATACGCTCTATCTCGACAAACCGCTGGCCGGGCACAATCTGATGCAGGCCATCGCGCGAGTGAACCGGGTCTGGGGCGACAAGCCGGGCGGGCTGATCGTGGACCTGCTCGGGCTCGCCGACCAACTAGCCGATGCGCTGGCCACCTACAGCCGCGCCGGCGGCACCGGGCAGGCCGTGCGACAGGTGCAGGACGAGGCGGTACCGGCGATGCAGTCGGCCTTCGAGAAGCTGCGCGATTTCTTCCACGGCTGCGATGATCCGCAAACGGCTGGCGGACGACAGCAATGGTCCGAAAAGCCGCGCGCGGCAGCGGGATATCGATGCCGCGGTGCGGCAGGTAATCGGCGGCGCGGTGGATGCGGACGAGGTGATCGACTTGTTCGCTGTGGTCGGCCTCGACGAGGCGCGGCTGGACATCCTGAGCGATGAGTTCCTGGAGCGTGTGGCCGCACTGGAGCAGAAGAACCTCGCCCTGGAGACGCTGCGCAAGCTGCTGAACGATCAGATCCGCAGCACCGAGCGCAGCAACCTGGTGCGCAGCCGCAAGTTTCGGGAGGCGTTGGAAGACGCGCTGCTGCGCTACACCAACAAGGCGATCACGACGGCTGAGATGATCGCCCGGCTCATCGACCTGGCACGGGACCTGCCCGAGGCGCAACGGCAGCGGCAGGTGGAGTTGTCGACCGAGGATTTCGTCGAATAGGAGACCTATTCCGAGTGAGCGACGCGCAACGGACGCGACCGAATTGGAGCGATGACATGGAGACCGATGCGAGTCGACCGACACCGCTGCCGGTCATCATCCGTCGGGAGATCGGCGATGGGCCGATCCTCCAGCCGACGGCGTCCGGCCATCGTGCGGCGTGTGTTTGCGGATCAAAACCCCCGATTCAGGCGGCACGGCAAGGGCGAGTCGGGATTGACATTGACCCCTGTTCGCCTCGAGGCTAACCTCCGAGCTGGCCCCACCGATGCGCGCCGACGCCGGTTTTGCCAGTTCACGCCCCGCTGACCTGCATCGGCAGCCGGGCAGTCCTGTTGCACCGATTGGTTTCGCCGAACCCGCGAGCCATCCCGCAACCGAGATCGCCGTTAGCGCCTCTGTGGATATGAACCAGCCTCCCTCGCCTTCCCCGCGAACACGCCGCCCGCAAGCGTCCGCCCGCCGTTTGCCTTCGCGGGGGTTGATCGGCGCAGGCGCAGACCGGTAACGTTCCGAGCATGGATGGACTACTGAAGGACGGACGCGAGCGGGTCTACAATTGGCTGCGCCACTGTCTGATCGGTCCCGATGACGCCGCCGAAGCCGGTCCGCTCAACGACATCAAACCCCTTAACCGGTGGCAGAGCGGCATCCTGTTCCCGGTCCTAGCCGACGCCCATGGGCTCGATGCCGAGGTCGACGACGCCGAGGATGCCGGTGGCGAGTTCGGGCCGGCGGAGAGCGGCGACTCAGCCCCCGTCGGCGCCAAGGCCACCAGCCAGCCCAAGCGCCGCGTCGTGCCGCCGTCGGCCGTCGGCTTCTCGTTCTACATCGAAGGCGACGCGATCCGGCTCCAGATCATCCCGCGAGCGGTGCGCTACGAGCCTGGCGATGACTCGACCCGGGCCGGCCGCGCGGACCGCTGGCAGCCCGTCGCACTGGGGCGGGACGACGCCGAGGCGCGGATGCTCGCGGTACCGCCGGTGCACCGCCGTGAGCAGCAGCGCCACCCGGTCTTCGACGAGCGTGCCGAGATCATGGCCCTGTGGCGTCCGGTGGGCTCGGGTTGGCTGGTCACGGTCTCGCTCAGCAATACGCAACAGGATCCGGGCAAGGGCGACGACCCGCGCAAGGCCGCCGCTCGCAACGCCCGCGGGCTGTTCCAGGTGGCGCTTGCATGCGTTGTCGAGGCCGGCCGGGTCGGCGATTACCCGCGGGTCGATGCCGGTCTGCTCGATGACGAGGAGCGGGAGCTGGAATTGCAGTACCGCTTCCGTCGGATCTTCGCGATCGGCCATGGTGCGGCGGTCGATTGGGAGGTCGCAAACGGGCAAGTCCGACGCATCCGGATTGATTTTCTGCCGCGGCTGGAGGTACGCCAGGTCAGCGCCGATGGCGGGCCGGCCGACACCGGGGTGCTCGAAATCGACTGGCTCGCAGAGATCGAAAACAACCCTGCGGCCCGCTTCGAAGCGCTCGGCGCCTTCGCCGACCGCTACGGCAACTGGATCGGCCGTCAGGAATCACTCGTTTCCGACCTCGCATCGGATCAACAGACCACGGCTCGTGGCATCGCGACGCGGATGCAGGAGGCGCTGCGGCGCATCCGCGAAGGCGTCGATCTGTTGCGGACCGACCCCGTCGCCTGTCGCGCCTTTGCCTACGCCAATCGCGCGATGGCCGCGCAGATGCGCCAGGCGATGCTGATCGACGGCAATCCGCCCCGTGCCCCGACCTGGCGCCCTTTCCAACTCGCGTTCGTGCTGCTCGCGTTGCCGTCGGCGCTGGAACCGGATCACCCCGACCGCGATGTCGTCGATCTGATCTGGTTCCCGACCGGCGGCGGCAAGACCGAGGCCTATCTCGGGCTCCTGGCCTGCGTGATCTGCTGGCGGCGTCTCAGGTACCCGACCTCCGGCGGCGGCACCGCGGCGCTGATGCGCTACACGCTGCGACTCTTGACCAAGGACCAGTTCCGCCGCGCCGCGCGGCTGGTCTGCGCGCTGGAGCGTCTTCGCAGCGAGGTTTCGGACCTGGGCGCCGAGCCTATCACCCTGGGGCTTTGGGTCGGCGGCGCGTCGAGCCCGAACACCTTTGGCGAGGCCCGGCAGGCCATCGATCAGGCCCTGTCGGCAAACCCCGACGCCGATGTGCCGCTGCCGGGGACGCTGGTGCTCGAGCAATGTCCCTGGTGCGGCGAGCGGCTGCGCCTGCCCGGAAATGTCGATACCGGCCCTGGACATCTGTACTTTCGCTGCACCGCACCCGGCTGCGCGTTCGGCGCCGATGCCGATACCCGGCTGCCCTGCAATGTCGTCGACACCGCCCTGTACGAACAGCCGCCGACCTTGTTGTTGGCCACCGTGGACAAATTCGCGCGGCTGGCCTGGGAAGAACGCGCCGGGGTCTTCCTGGGCGGGCCGGGTCGGCGTCCGCCGGAGCTGATCATCCAGGACGAGCTGCACCTGATCGCGAGCGCGCTGGGCTCCATCGCCGGGCTCTACGAGGCCGCCGTCGAGACCGTCCTCACCGTGCGCGGGGTGCCGCCGAAGATCATCGCCTCGACCGCGACCATCCGGCAGGCGCGCGAACAGGTTCTGCGGCTGTTTGGGCGGACCCCGGCGATCTTTCCGCCACCGGGGCTCGACGCCGACGACGCCTATTTTGCCCGCACCGTGCCGATCGGCGAGCGGCCCGGCAGGCTCTATGTCGGCTATCTGGCCCCGGCCCGCGATCGCCAGCATTGCTTGGCTCCGCTTGCGGCAGCATTGCTCGCGGGACCGGAGTTGCTGTTCGAACAGGCGCCGAGCGCCGACCGCGAGGCCCTGCAGGACGCCTGGTGGACCCTGCTGATCTACCACGGCAGCCTGAGGGGGGTCGGCATTAGCCGCAACGCGCTGCAAGACATCGAGACCCTGATGGAGCGGCTGCTGGGCGAGCACCGACAACGGCAGGCCGTCGAGCCGGGCGAGGGTGTACTCGAACCGGGCTCGTCCGAGCGGCTGAGGCCCCGCCTCGCCGAGCGCATCACCCAGATGACGAGCCAGATGTCCGCGGACGAGAATGCTTCGGCCTTCGCCCGACTGCGACTGCCTCGCGATGATCCGAACGCGCTGGACCTCGCGCTCGCGACCAACATGGTCTCGGTCGGTCTCGACGTGGCGCGACTCGCGGTGATGGTCATCAATGGCCAACCCTTGACCACCGCCGAATACATCCAGGCCAGCAGCCGGGTCGGGCGCGGCGAGGTGCCCGGTGTCGTGGTTGCGAACTACTACCGTGACCAGGCGCGCAGCCTCTCGCATTACGAGAGCTTCCGCGCCTATCACGAGTCCTTCTACCGCTTCGTCGAGCCCACCAGCGTGACGCCCTTTACCTGGCAGGCGCGGCAGCGTGCTTTGCACGCGGCACTGGTCATCACGGTACGCCACGCCTGTCCGGAGCTGGCCGCGAACGAGCGTGCCGGCGGTTTCGATCCGGATCGACCGGAGATCGCCCGGTTGATCCAGGAGCTGGAGCGGCGTTGTCGGCGGGCTGACCCGGAGCGCGGCGAGGCGACCGCGCAGCACCTGCGAGAGCTGGTCCGGCAGTGGGCCGACCAGTCAACCGGCGCGCGGACCCAGCGCCAACGGCTGGTCTACTCGGGCAGGGACGGCGACCGGCGCGACCTGCGCCTGCTCTATAACTACGACGACAAGGTTCCGGGCCTCTGGCCGACCCTGCAGAGCATGCGCAACGTCGAGAACACGGCCTTGGTGCGGATCCTTTGAAGCGGCTGATCCCGACCCGTTGGTCCCACCTGATTGGATGGAGCGGTGTCGGCGCCGTAATGCGCGCGGACGACTGGCTGTACGTGGTCAAAGACATCCGCGCCTGGACCGATGAGAAGGGCGCACCGGCCGGCCAACCGCTGTTCTACGTCGACCTGCTGCGGCAGGCGCTCGACATCGATCAGGAGCTCAGGCAGCCGCCGAAGTCACGCGAGGTCAAGCCCGGCGTCGCCGAGGGCCCCTGCATACCCGCCTGGCCGTTCCCCGGCTGGGCACGCTGCCCGAGCTGCGGGCTGTTGCATTGGCTGCCTTGGCGTGGACGCGCGGACAACGCCGGTCCACCGCGCTGCATCTGCGGCGCGCGCAGCCGGTTACAGCAGGTCGCCTGGGTGATGGCCCATCCGGAGGGCGGTCTGGATGAGGTGCCGTGGCACGACATCGCACACCGCACGGCCAACGATGCGACGCGCCGGGACTGCCGGATCGACCGCGAGCGCGCCTCGTTGCACCTGCTGCGCGACCGCAGCGACGGGCTGCGCTGGCAGGTCCGTTGCGATCGCTGCAACGCCCAAGCCCCGTTCGATGCACGGGGGCAGTGGCCAGGACGCAACCCGCAACGCCAGCCCTGGGTCCGTGATCGCTCCGCGCCCGCCCCGGACAGCCCGCAGAACTGGCGCATCCTGGAGGTCAACGACCCGCGACTGTATCTCCCCCGCGTGAGCTCGGCGCTGGTGATCCCGCCGGAGTCTCGGGTCGAGCGCGGAGGCGTGCTGGATCGGCTTTATTGCAGCCCACTGGCCCGTGCCGAGCTGGCGCGCTGCCGCAACCCGCTGAGCCGCAAGGCGACGCTGCGCCGACTCGCCGATCGCTGGCACTGCACGGCGACGGAGGTCGAGTACGCCTGGCGGGAGATCGAGCAGGGTTGGCCCCTGTACGGCGAGGTCGTCACGCCGGGTGCGCTGCTGGAGAAAGAATATCGGGCGCTTGGCGAGCCCTTGTCGAATGTCGCCGACGGAGAGGACTTCGTGACCCGCCATCGCTCCGCCGACTGGCTTGCGCTGTCGCCGCCGGCAGACACGACCACACGGTCGGCGCACGTGCTGGCCATGGTGGATCGGCTCGTCGCCGTGAGCCGGTTACGCGAGGTGCGGGTGTTCCGGGGCTTCACCCGCATCATGCAGCCCTTTGACGATCACATGAGCCCGATCATGCCGGCCGGCCCGACCGGCGACGAGCCACACGCACGACTCGTCCCGCCGGATCTGGACGGAACCTGCAACTGGCTGCCGGCGGTGGAGTTCTATGGCGAGGGGATTTTCTTCACCTTGCACGAGTCGTTGCTCGCGCGCTGGGGCGACCAAGACGGGCTCAAGCAGCGGGCCACGCGACTCCAGGCCCGTTTCGAGCGCAGCGGCACGCGTTTTCCGATCGACCCGCCGCTGCCCCTGACGCCACGTTTTCTGCTGCTGCACACCCTGGCCCACCTGCTGATCCGCCGTCTCGAGGCCGAAGCCGGTTATCCGGCCGCGTCGATCCGGGAGCGCATCTACTGCGCCGGGGGCAGCGAGCCGATGGCCGGCATCCTGGTCTATGTCGCGGTGCCGGATATCGTCGGCTCCCTGGGCGGGCTTGCAGAATTGGCCGAACCGACGCGCTTTCTGAACCTGCTCACCAGTGTCTTCGCCCATGCGGATTGGTGTTCGCTCGATCCGGTCTGCGCCGAGCACGAAGGACAAGGACCGAGCCTGTTGAACCTGGCCGCCTGTCACGCCTGCGCCTTGGTTCCGGAGCCCAGTTGTACCTTCGGCAACCTCTTGCTGGACCGGACCTTCGTCGCCGGCGATCTGACCGGCAGCATCAGACCGCTGCTCGACTTCGCGGTGCCACCGGCTCCCGCCATCGAATCAACGGCTTGAACATGGCCACCCGGCGTTTCGCGCTTCCGGATATTCAGGACCTCAGCAAGGAGCAGGAGCGCGCCCGACTGCTGCCCCGCGAGGGCTGCCATCTCATCGTCGGCGGACCCGGCAGCGGCAAGTCGATCATCGCGCTGTTGCGCACGCGCCGGCATCACCGCGCCAAAGGGGCGCAGGAATATGTCTTCCTGGTTTATAACCGGTTGTTGCTGGAGGCAAGCCGCGAGCTGGTCGGGAACGCCGTCAATGCCCACCCCTGGAAGACGTGGTTCAAGTCGATGTTCAAGCGCGCCCTCGGCCGGAACTGCCCCGTGATCGACGGCCAGGCCTTTGCGCTCGACTGGGAGGCGATCCTCGAGGCCATCGCCGAGGCGCCGGAGACCCGCCCGCCCCTGACACCCTTCGTCATCATCGACGAGGGACAGGACATGCCGGCCAAGTTCTACCAGGCGCTGATCGCAGTCGGTTTCGAGCGCTGCTACGTCGTTGCAGATCAGAATCAACGGATTACCGAGGAGCACAGCAGCATCCGGGAGATCACCGCCGAGCTCGACATCGACCCCGACGCACGCATCGAGCTCACCGACAATTATCGCAATTGCGACCGCATCGCTCGGCTGGCCCTAGCGCTCTGCATCGAAGACCCGGCAAGCCCCTGCCTGAAGCTGCCGCTGGAGCGCCGCTGCACCCGCGAGCCGCTCTTGATCGACTACGGCCCCGGCTGCGCATGGGACTTCGACGGCCTGATCCGCCGCATCCTGAAGGCCGCCGATCGTGACCCGGCCCGACTGTACGGCATCATCACGCCGGACAACGCCACCCGGCTGCGCTGGCTCGCAGCGCTGCATGGTCACCCCGTCGCGCATGCGCTCGACCATGGCCGACCGCGTATTTCCACCTATGCCAGCGGCGATGAGGACGGCGACCATCGCTTCGGTCTCGGCGGCATCTTCGTCATCAATGCCCAGTCGGCCAAGGGCCTCGAATTCGACACCGTGCTCCTCGCCGACATCGATGGCTATCGCTTCGAGCCGGAGTCCCGCGATCAGCGCGATGATCTCAAGCGCCGGTTCTACGTGATGATCTCCCGCGCCCGCGAGCACGTCGTCCTGCTGCGTCGGGCCGGGCACCCTTGTCCCGTCGATGCGATCCTGCCGCTGACCGATCCGAGTCTACTCGTCCAACTGAGATGCCAACCGATATGACCCCGGAAGCACCCTCGACCGCCACCGGCGCGCCAGTCGCCACCACGCCTCGGCTACCCTGGCACCTGGTCACCAACCAGTTGAATTTAATGTATCTGTTGGCCGCTGGCCTGATCACCGGCCCACGCGGCCTGGGACAGAAGTACTACCGCGATCCGCTCGGCGCGGTGCCCGGACTGATCCCGCTGTTCGCCGGCCGAGTGCCGGCCGCGGCACTGGCCGAGGCTGTCGCGGAAGGGTCGCACCTACGTGCGGTCATCGCGGCGGTGGACCTGTCGGAGCTGCGCGGACCGGTGCTCGTGCTGTCGCTCGACGGCCTGGTCGAGGAACGCGCCTTCCCGGACGGCCTGACCGGCGACGAGCCCCTGCTGCTGGTGCCGGCACCGTTGCCGGCGCATTGGATCAGGACGCTGCTGTTCGCCTCCGCCGCCGACAAGCAGGCGACCCAGTCGGAGGCCGCCGGCTATGCGAACGTGCCGCTCGCGGGGCTCAGGCTGCAGGTCAAGGCGCGCCTGTTCGAAGGCGATGCGCTGCTGCCCTGGCCACCGGTACTGGCGGAGAAATGGGGCCCGGACCCGTCGCCACGTCAGGTCTCCGCGGTCGGTGCCGCACTGGCGCTGCTGCACGGGCTCGGCAACGTCGGAACAGCGACTGCGGCAGCTGGTCGTGCGCTGTGGGCACTGCCCCGGGCAAGCCCGGATGACCAGGATGAGCCGACCGTCCGTGCCCTGCTGCGATGGGCTCTGGCGGCGCCGGAGGCCGCTACCGACGGCACGCAGGGGCAGATGCTGCAACGTCTGCTGACGGCGCTGATCGGCGCGGGGGACAGCTCCGACCCCTGCCCGCCGGACCCGCGGCAGGTCGTGCTCGATGCCTTGACCGAGGAGGCGGCTCGACTCGACGAGCCAAAATGGCGCGAGGCCCTGATGCGATTGGGCGAGGACCTGCGCGGCATCGTAGCCCTGGGCGACGCGACGGTCTCGGAGCTCATGCAACGGCATCCGCGACCATTCTCGCGGGGTCTCTTGCTGTTCTTCCTGCGCGAGCGCTGCGCGGATCTGCTCGCCTTCCGACACCCGGCGCTGAGCGATCAGGATCTCGTGGTCGCGAGCGCGCTGTTCGCGGCCCGCTGGGGCTGGATCGCCTTGCCGGCGGCGCTGCGGGAGGTTCCCGGAATCACGCCGGCCATCCAGCACCGCATGGCCGCGCTGGCCCACCAGCAGCAGGCCACGGGGCTCGACCTCGGCCCGGCACCGCGACCGGTGTGGCCGCTGCGCGCACTGCTCCATCAGGCGCCACCGAAGACCGCGCAGGAGGCGGCGCTGACCCTGGCGCGCAGCATGGACTGGACGGCGGACCTCATCACCACCCGCATCAGCCTCGGCAAGGGCGACTATCGGCTGACCATCGATAGCCGCGGCGCCCACCTGCTGCTCACCGGCGACGTGAAGGCGGTCGCGAGCGAGGTCGACCAGGCCGCTCTGTTTGCGCGCCTCGCCGATGCCGATGTGCCGGCTCGGGTCGAGGCCGAGCTGCGGAAACTGCTGACACCGACTGCGAAGGGCCTCTGAGAGCCGAGGAGCCAATCCGATGCGCATGCTGCCATCATCCCCCAATCACACCGAAAGCGGCGCGGAACAAAAGGTCTTCGATCGGCTCAAGACAGCGTTTGCCGACCGCCCGGATTGGCACCTGGTCGCGCTGCACTCGCTGAATCTGCCGAATCACGACTACAAGCGTTTCGGAGAGATCGATTTCGTCATCGTCGGACGGCCTGGCCTGTACGCGCTCGAGGTCAAGGGCGGCGGCGTCGCCTGCCGTAACGGGGTCTGGACCACGAGCGGCCGCGACGACCGGCGCGGGACGCTGCGCGAGAGTCCGTTCAGACAGGCGGAGTCGGCGCTGCATGCACTGCGCAAGCGCCTGGAGCGGCAACTCGGTGCCGGCATCGTCGGCCGCTTCCCGATCGGCTACGGGGTCGTCTTCCCGGACTGCGACTGGGACGACACGGGTGCCGAATGGGATCCCGCCGTCCTCGCCGATGCCCGCACCGCCCGCAACCTGGAGCGCTGGCTCACGGGGCTGTTCCGGCACTGGCATCAGCGACACGAGGCCGGCGGCGGCCGGCTGCAGCTCCCCGACACGGACGCGATCAAGGCGGTCGTCGACTTCCTGCGTCCCGAGGTCGAGGTCGCGGTGCCCTTGCATGTGCAGGTTGAGGAGATCGCCGAGCGCGTCAGCGCGCTGACCGAGGACCAGATGCGTTTTCTCGACGCCGTGGAAGACAATCCGCGCCTCTTGTGCACGGGCGGCGCCGGCACAGGCAAGACCTTTCTCGCGCTGGAACTGGCACGGCGCTGGGCCGCCGACGGGGCCCAGGTGCTGCTGGCCTGCCAGTCGCCCTGGCTGCGGCACTGGCTTGCCGAACGCTTCGCGGCGCCGAACCTGAGCGTCGCGCTGGCCGGCACGGCGCCGCTGGCGGCGCGACGGGCCGGCATCGAGCGTTTCGATGCGCTGATCGTCGACGAGGGGCAAGACCTGCTGCAACTGGCGCTGCTGGACCCGCTCGATCGGACACTGGTCGGCGGTCTGGAGCAAGGGCGCTGGTGCCTGTTCCACGACAGCAACAACCAGGCCGGACTGTTCGGCCCGGCGGAACCGGAGGCGCTGGCTCTGCTCGACAGCTTCGGCCCGACGCATGTTCGGCTCGCCACCAACTGCCGCAACACCCGCCAGATCCTCGAGCTGGTGAAAATCAGTCTCGGCGCCGATATGGGCGTCCGCGGAAGCGGCGACGGCCCCGCGGTGAGGCTGCACCACGTCGGGAGCGAGGCCGAAGCGGTCGCGCTGCTGGCAGCGGAGCTTGACAGACTGACCGGGCGCGGCGGCCTCGCCCCGCAGGAGATCACACTGCTGTCGCCCCGGCCATTCGCACAATCCGCGGCTGCGCGTTTGCCGACGGCGCTCGGCGCCGGCATCGTCGTGCTCGACGAATATGCCCTGCGCGACTTCCCGCCGCCCGCGATCAGCTTTGCCGAAATCGCGGCATTCAAGGGCCTGGAGAACGAGGCCGTCATCGTGGTCGATCTTCCGCTACCTCGGCAACCGACCCCGCTGCATTATGTCAGCTTGAGTCGCGCGCGGACCTGTCTGACGGTGATCTACGACGGCTGACGGTCAGCAGCCGCGCCGACCTTCCCGGAGGACAACCAACAGGGATCGAGCCGACGACCCGCGTCGGTCATTATCCGCGACTGGTGGCAGGTATCGAAACAAGGAAACGGACCCTGTCGAAGCCGACCCAAAAGAACACGATCGAGCATGAGACCAGGATACCGACCCAGCCATGACCCTGAATCCGGCATTTGGAAACTCAAAGGCGCAAAAGACGCGAAGGAAAACAAGACTTTGCAACACGAATGACGTTCACCCCTTGGGTGAGCATTGTCATTGAAGCAAGGCATTGAAGCAAGGCATTGAACGCCTTTGCATTCTTTGCATTCTTTGCGGTTCAACTGCTCGGTCTAGGATGATCGTACTGAGACTTCGGGGCCGCGAACGTCTCGACGGTATTCAGATCGCCGGTGTCGCGCTTGCTTTCGCCGGGCTGGTCGGCCTGCTGATGCCGGGGCTGTCGGCACCACCGCTGGGCGGCGCGCTCATGATGATCGGCGATGGGTGACCTGCTCGGGGAGGATTTCTCCATTGCCCGGAGTCATACCCTGTATCGCTGTCTTGATCATCTGGAGGAGCACAAGCAGGCGTTGTTCACCTTCCTTCAGGAGCGCTGGCGGCTCTTGTTCGATGCCCGCTTCGACCTGCTGCTCTACGATCTGACCAGTACCTATTTCGAATGCGACCCGCCGGAGCATGGCAAGCGTAAATTCGGCTATAGCCGTGACAAGCGCTCCGATTGCGTCCAGGTGATCATCGCCCTGATCGTCACCCCGGACGGTTTTCCGCTGGCCTACGAGGCGCTCGCCGGCAATACCCTTGATAAACAAACCCTCACCGACGCCTTGGCCAAGATCGAGGCCCAATACGGCAAGGCCGACCGCATCCGGGTGATGGATCGCGGTATTCCGACCGAAGCGACCCTGGCGATGATGCGCGCATCGGATCCCCCGGTGCATGATCTGGTGGGCACCCCCAAAGGGCGCTTGACCAAGCTGGAGAAATCCTTCCTGACCAAGCCCCAGGCCGTGGCGCGTGACCCATTTCGTTACCCATATTCTCTAAATCCTCTCACGGAGACACGGAGACACGGAGAAGAAGCACCCAACAACTGAGCGCGACTTCTCCGAGACCAAGGCCGGAAGCCGGTCAGGCAATCGGTAGACATCGGCACGATTGAGACACGGCACGTCGTCATGAGATTACACTCTTGTTTCTTAGGTATTTTTCTCTGTGTCTTCGTATCTCCGTGAGAGAAATTTTTTTCGAGATATGGGTAAAGACATGGTGCGTGATTAGGTCACGGTCAAGCTCTTGGATCAAGACGGCAAGTTTTATGTCCTGGCCCGCAGCGCCGGGCGGCAGGATAAGGAACGGGCCATGCGCCGGCGGCGTCTAAAGCGCTTATGCAAACGCCTGCAGGAATTGCAGCGGCAAACCCTCAGCCGTGACGAGCTTTTATTGAAACTCGGCGCGGCCAAGAAAGATGCCGGGCGCGCCTATGGATTGATGCGCATCCAGGTGCTCGCGCCCGATGAATCCGTCACTGCCGAAACCTTCACCTTTTCGCTCAATCGCAAGAAACTACGCCAGGTCCGCCGCCGCGAGGGCCGCTACTTATTACGTTCCAATCTCACCAGCAACGATCCCGTCCAACTCTGGACCTGGTATATCCAACTCACCGAAGTCGAACAGGCGTTCAAAGAGCTCAAAGGTGACCTGAGTGTTCGGCCGATTGACCACCAATTGGATCGGCGAATCGAAGCGCACATTATCGTCGCCTTCCTGGAGTATTGCCTCCAAGTCACCCTGAAGGCCCGTCTGCGCCCCCTCGCTCCGGGTCTGACCCCAAGGTCCGCCTTGGAGAAATTCGCCGCCATCCAGATGGTCGATGTCCATCTGCCGACGACCGATGGCCGTACCCTCATTCCGAGCCGTTACACCGAGCCGGAGGCCGACCAGCAACTGCTGCTCGACCGTCTGGATCTGCAGCTGCCCGCGCAGCCGCCACCGAGGATCACCGCCGCGCTCCATGCCCTTATACACTAATCGCTTGTAGTGCCGACCTTTGCCCAGACCGCACTATAAAAACAATGGGTTACGTGAAATGAGGACGCGAATAGTCGAAGACGGGCTATGGCTGTGCAGCGCAGCGGGCGCTCGACAGTAACCTTTCATTGCACAGCACTCAGACGTAGTCGGCGATGCCGGTGTTGGCTTCGGTGCAGGTTTTGGTTGACACCTTGGCTAGCGGTCATATCATCAGTGATATGAAACCTGTGCGCGTCGTGCTGGATACCAATGTCCTGGTCGCGGCCTCACTCAGTCGCAAGGGTGCCTCGTTCGCGCTTTTGCATGCCTTGCGCGAGCGGCGCTATGTCGCCCTCGGCTCAGTGCCGCTGCTGCTGGAATACGAAGCCGTGCTCAAACGGCCCGAGCATTTGTTGGCCGGCCAGCGTACCGAGGCGATGACCGACACCTTCCTGGATGCCCTGTGCCTGCTCATTGAACCGGTGCATCTGCATTTTCTGTGAGGAAGAACAGGTGTCGATGAACCAGTTCTTCGTCACCGCGATTGCCGAAAAGGTGTCCGCGCTCAAGACCGAGACCTATTTTCGCGAGCGGCAAGCCAGGGGCGATCTCGCCGCCTTCGATGTCTGGCTTGCGGCCAGTCCCGATGTCCCGCCCGAGCCCGGGGACAGGATGGACGATTGAGAAGCGGTCACGATTCCCGTCCCCCTGTGTCTCGACGTGCAGACTTTGATTATTATTTATTCGCGGGAATCAATCGCTGATTTCGTCCGGCCAAACCCACGCACAGCGCAACGTCAAGCGGTTCCGGTGTTCGCCATTCGCCCCAAGATCAGCGACCCATTGTCGGGCGCCCCCGCATCCAACACCGCATCGAGAAAAACCGCCGCCTGCGCCGCCAGCGGGCGCTCGGCCCGAAAAAGCGAGAGGTGCTGATTCCGGGCAGCATGTCGTCAATCACTATGCTCACCTGGCTCGGCGCAGCCTGAAAGGTGCCAACTTCGAGCGGACGGGGATGACATACCTGTTCCCCAAAAGTTCGATCTTTCGCAGTCTTGCCCACGCTCAGTCCGCATCCGGCCAGCCCTGACGTACCAACTCGGGCAGAAACCGGGCGGCGGTGCCCCTGATCCGAAACGTGGCGAGGTCATCCAGATCGGTCACGTCAGGATTGATCTGGACCAACCCGGCGCCGTGCTCGAGCGCCGTCAAGGGCAGCACGGCGGCCGGATAGACCAGCGCCGAGGTCCCCACGACCAAGACCAAATCGCAGTCCTTGGCGGCGGTCTCGGCGGTATCCCAGACATCACCGGGGAGGGCCTCGCCGAACCAGACGACCCCGGGGCGAACGGGCCCACCGCAGCACTCGCACCGCGGCGGGGGGAGCGGGAAACCCTCCGACGCAAGATCCGGGGTACATTCCGACAGGGCATGGGGATGCCCGCAGTCCCGGCAGTACGGGCGATGCAGACTGCCGTGCAGCTCCAGCACATCCGGACTGCCGGCACGCTGATGCAGGCCGTCGACATTCTGGGTGACCAGGGTCAGGCGAGGCACCCGATCTGCCAGAGCAGCGATGGCCCGGTGTGCCGGGTTGGGCTTGCAGAGCAGCACCTGCGCTCGGCGCCATGCGTACCAGCCCCAGACCAGCGCGGGATCCGCGTCGAAGGCCTCCGGCGTGGCCAACCGCGCCGGGTCGAAGCGACCCCACAAGCCGTTCAAGGCATCGCGGAAGGTGGGGATACCGCTTTCCTGCGAGACGCCGGCGCCGGTGAGAACCAGAAGATGGCGGCATGCACGCAGCCGGGTCAGCAGTTCCGGCGGGTAAGGTTCGGTCTCATGGGATGACGTTGGCATGGGGATCCGGTTCGCGGGTTGATCTTGTTGACGTTCTGGGTCCGGCAGCATGCCCCAAAAACTCGACCTTCCCGACTAAGGCGATTTCTGCAAACTTCCATACCCGTAGGTTGTGCTGACGATAGGAAGCACAACTTGCGCCGACGGTTGGTTGTGCCTCGCACGGCTCGGCACAACCGACGCCCTTGGCATGAAGGTTTCCGGAATTCGCCTCTAACGCTTCATCGACCGAGAATCATAGAGAAGTCCCGGGACTAGGCGCCCGAAGTCTGCGCTGAGCTTTTGTGATGCCGATCCGGCTGACCCTGATGGTTGCATGGCCGAACCCGGAATGCCTTGTCAGGCACCTTGCCCGGAATGTGTCGTCATAAGCGCACGATCCGTTACCAGATTCCGCCTCACACGAAGACAAATTCCTCTCGCTATACCGGCAGACAAAGCCGCCATGCGGGCAGGAGGCGCGTAACCATTTCCGCTCGATAAAGCGTGTTCCGCAAGATACTCCATCGGGCCAGATCAAACGACTCCCGATACAAGTATGCCATCCAGTCCGCCAAGAGCACTGCTGCATAGGTTTCTGCGTCGCCGGCATCACAGTCAGCAAGCCCGGCGCTGTGCCGGTATCCGGTCACAATCGTTGCCTCGTCATAGCCCAAGCGCTGGAGTGCAATCGCCGCCGTGCCTGCAAGAAATGTCGTATCCTCGGGCAGAGTCGATTCTGCCGATGAGGCAACAGGGTCGAGTGCCGCCGGTAACTCCGAGAAATGAAGGTTGGCAAACAAGGCTTGAACGTACGCAGCCAGTTCGGGTGTGTTCGCCACATGCCAAAAATTGAAGACCACTGTTTGACGCGATTGGGTAACCTCGGTCACCCCATGGTATGACTCCGCGTGAAGCAGAAAGCCAAAGGCTTTGTTGTATTCAGGATCAACACTGAACACCGCTTTGCCCTGTGGCGATGAGAATAATTCCAGAACACCGCCATGATCAGGTTGCCATTGTTTATTAAGCTGCACGACCAACCGGGCAATCTCATAGCCCAAAAGAGGTCGGTCACTATGGATGCCAATGACTTGACCCGGCAGCATTCGTTGAGCCGTGACGACAACAGGATCAACGAGTGGCAACCGGGTAATCTCTCGCATTCTAGCGAGTATTGCGGCTTGAAACGATGCCGGAACATCCTTGGTAACGTCGCAAAGAGAGCACCGATAGAACGCACCATCCCGGTGCTGCCAATCATGCGTTGGCAAAAATAGAGACTCCAGCACCGCACACTGGTCCTCGGAAAATGCGGAGTCCACACAAAAGAAGGGGAATGGGTGATGGTGGTGATTAGGTTGCAAGAGCAACGGCTGAGCTCCTAAGCTGTGCGCCGAGCGGTAGTCCCGCAGCCGCGGAGTCGTCGTCACCAAGCCGCAGCAGATGATTCTTGGCGCCGCCCTTCTTCCGGAGGGCCTCGATAACGACCAAATCGCTCACCAGAACGAAAGCCATCCTTTCAGCCAATCGACAACATCGTAGACTCGACCAAAGAAGACATCTTTTGGTCGATAGGCCTTCGCGGCCGATGGGCTCGTCGCTGCCTCGATGGCCTCGGTCAACTGGGTGAGACGCCGTCGGTGGATACCAGTACGCGCCTGCACGGGGTCGTGCAGAAAGCCCGAAAAAGCGGCGACGATCGCAATTGTGACCGTCACGGCTAGCAGGGTAACGACAACGACTGTCGGTGATGGATGAACCGGGAACATCGTGTAGAAAAGGCGCCCGGCCACCTCGCCGAGAGCAAACTCGGATATCGCCTGTTCCCTGGCGACCGCCCGGGCGATCACTGCACCGGCGGAGATCGAGCCCGGCGTGAACTGACTAAAAGCGACAACCCCCACGATCGCCGCGAGCGTCCCGGCGGTAATGTCGGCAGCCACGTTGCGGGTCTGCACATAGATCGTAATCGGTTCCTTTGCCGCAGCGGCAACACGGCGGAGAAAGGGATCCGATACCTCCCCCGGGCGGATCGGCAGTGCCAGCAGGTCCTCCATGATCCTGGTTGTCAACGCCTCCTGAACCTTCGTCCGAAAACCGAGATGGCGCCGCAACAGCCAACGGGCGGCCCGGCGGGCGCGCATCAGCTCCAGCAGGAGTGCGAGCACGCGCAGCAGGAAGTTCGGGAATCCCATCAGGAAATTGATCGGCGCGATCAGCACATCGATGCCCCACGCAAGCCGGTTCAACGCGACAGCGCCTGGCCAGCCGTAGTTGGATTCCACGAACGCCGGGATCCTCTGCCTGCAGGCGGCAAAATAGCGGTCAGTTGGGAAATTCATGTCGGTTAGGCGTTCTGTCAATGCTTCGCTGATGGCTCGACAAACTTAATCTGCTGCTGCCGTGTCGGTCGGGCGGTCCACCGGGCAACGCTCAAGCGTGACTCCGTCCCCCGGTGAGAAAGGGACCATCCGCCCGTTGGTCAAGAACTCCCGTATCCGCCATGGTACGCGTCCGGGTCAGAGACGCCGCTCACGGGACCGACCGGGCATTTGGGGCCGTGTTCCCAACCCCTTCCCGCAACCGCTCCCCCAACCGCGTCAGGCGACGGCGATGCTGCACTCGCGCAGCGCACCCTCCTCCGTCTAGGGCTCGGGTTGCAGTTGCCCATCCACGACCTCGCCGGGCTCAAGGATGACGGATTGGTCAGGCGATTCAAAATCGAGTCCGAATTGCCTTAGTTTACTGCTCAATACAATTTCTTCTCTACTGTTGAGGTCAACAGGTTTGAACTCTTTCGGAAACATGTAGGTGGTCAAAAGCCAGAGTGTTAAACCAACCGAAATCACAATGGTCAACAGCATCATGACCCCGACTTTCAAACATCCCATCCCTTTCTGCGATTGGTTCGGAGGCTGTTCCGGAGAGTATGGCTGCCGGCTAAATTCCGTCGTGATTTCCTCGTTCTTTCTCTTGGTTCTCAACAGAAGACCTGGGTTTTGCGTGACCGAACGAAGCAGATTGCGCTCCAACAGTTGGTAGTGCTGCATAGCAAGCGGGATGACCACCACCGGATACTCCGAGCCCGATTACCGTCATCAGATCGCGCTGGCCTCTGACCTTGACCCGCAGAACACAGAAGCCCGATTGCTCGCTGTGGAACGTCACGCGCTCGACGGAGCCGGCGAGGCGTTCGGGCGTAGTAGCGGTGTGGGAGGGGAGCATCGGCGGATTGTAGCGCCGGGGTGCGCCCGGCGGGGTAGGCTGATAAGGATCCGACACGTCTTCAGCCCTACCGGCCGCGCCCGTAAATGTTTCGAGTGACGCCGGACTTGGCGTTACACTCCGGACTTTGCCGTGAATCTCCACCGACAGGATGAGGCAAACATGATACCGGTCGAGGCCGTAGTGCTGGATATCGAGGGCACGACGACGTCAGTCGCGTTCGCGACCGACATGCTGTACCCCTACGCTCGGGAGCGCCTGCCGAACTACGTCCGCCAGCACCGCAACGAGCCCGAAGTGGCGGCGATCATGGACGAGGCTCGGGAGGCGGGCGGTGTGTGGAACGACGAGGCGGTGGTGGTGCGCATGTGCCATTGGATGGAGCGGGACCAGAAGGTCACGCCGCTGAAGGCCCTGCAGGGGCTGATCTGGGAGGAAGGATACCGCAACGGCGAGCTGCTGACACCACTGTATTCGGACGTGGCCCCGGCGCTGCGGAACTGGCACGCGCGGGGGTTACGTCTTTACATCTACTCATCGGGATCGGTCCACGCGCAGCGGCTGATCTACGGCCACACCGCCGCCGGCGACCTGACGCCACTGTTGTCCGGCTATTTCGACACCCGCACTGGACACAAACGGGAGGTTGGCTCCTACCGGCGCATCGCCGAGACCATTGGCGCCCATCCCCGACACATTCTATTCCTGTCGGACGTGCGCGAGGAACTCGACGCCGCCCGGGAGGCGGGGTGGCGGACGGTCTGGCTGGTGCGCGAGGGACTCGCGGGACCGGCCGCGGCCCACCGGCGGGCCACGCGCTTCGACCGGATTCCGCTTTGACGAATCAATCCATGGTAAAACCCGCAAACCATTGTAAAACCCGGTGGCAAAACCTGGAACAGACCACGGTATTACGGCAACGAAGAAAGACGAATGGGAGAAAAGGGTCTTCCAATCACACAATGTGTGATTGCAAGACCCTTAAGGCGATTTCCGCAAAATTCCCTACCGTAGGTTGTGCTGACGTCAGGAAGCACAACTTGCGCCGACGGTTGGTTGGGCCTCGCACGGATCGGCACAACCTACGCCACTGGAATAAGGGTTACCGGAATTCGCCTAAGCGCGTAAAACGTATCGGGCGACAAGCCACAATGCCGCATCATTCTGGGATAGGATTGAATCCTCATCTTGTCGGCCTGGCTCGCTGTTTGCCGTCCGCAGAGCGTTCATTCTGGCCTTGGTCGCCATCAATACCCGTCACAAGCGGGAAAGTATCGACACAATCTCTTTCCGTGATCGCGTCGCAGCTGAGAGGATCCATGCGTCGTAAGTACGACGGACAAAATTCATAGGCATTTTGCATCTACTCCAGGCGGATAGAGCGATGGATCAACCGCACGCCCTCCCAATGCAGGTGTCGGTGGAGGCGCTCACATGGGCAGCTGTCATGGTTTTCAATCGGACCTGTCGGCTCGCGACAGCTTCGCGAACCCCGCATCATCCGCTCAACGATTCCGCAGGCAATAATCCCCGCTACTTGACCAACCCGACGGGCAACCCGCCCCGATCTTCGGCACCGCCGGCCGCGCCTGCGTGCCCGCCAGACAATAGGCACCGCTCGTTGAATAGCCGCTCGGACAAGATCCGCGTTTCTCCAACGCCGCACGGGCCTTTGCGCCGGGTTTGCAATAGGCGCCGCTGGTGCTGTAACCGCTTGGACAATTGCCCGACTTGGCGATCGGCTGCACCGGCAACGCCGAATCTGCCGGCGCGGCGAGCGGCAACAGAGCCGCGCCGAGAAGCGCGCATCTGAGGGTCGCGATGAAGGACATGGATGCACTCCTGTGTCGTGGTGTCGAAACGTCGGACAATGCCGCAGGGATGCGACATGACCTGTCGTAAAATCCTGGATCGCCTTCCCGAGCGGATCGCCATCCCCGCGGATTGCGCGCTATACCGCACCGGATCGACCCAAGGTCATCAGGCGGCCGAAGCGCTGGCGCTGCGTCTGCACCGATGCGCCAGCACCCTGCTGCTGATCGACCCCTCGGATGATCGGGCGCGACGCGATGCCCCGATCTGGACCCGGCAACTGGCCGCATCCGAGGTCCATCTGCGCGCGGCGGTCATTCTCGACACGCCGGCCAAGGGTCTCGATCCCGATTGGCGCGCATCCCTGGACGGCCCGGTCATCGAGGTGGGCAGGGCGTGCGGCGATCTGGATGCCGCAGCGCTCATCGAGGCCATGCTGCCCGGTCTGCCCTTCGTTCAACCGGCGATGATCTGCTGCGACCCGGTCGATGTGCATACCATCCTCGCCTCGGGACCGCGCGCCTGGGCCACGGCAGTGCGCTGGACGCGACCCGACGAGCGCACCGCCGCCATCGTCGACGCCTGCACCGATCTCGTGTCGACACGCAGTCGCGGCGCCCTGGGCTGGCTCCACACCGACCTGCATTTCTCGATCGACGAGTTGGATGTCCTGCACACCCTGCTGACCGACCGGCTTCCTCCGAACACCGATCTACTGCTGATTCCCTTTCCGGACCCGACGCGAGGCCACGGCGAGCGACTGCTTAGGCGATTTCCGCAAACTTCCATACCCGTAGGTTGTGCTGACGATAGGAGGCACAACTTGCGCCGGCGTTTGGTTGTGCCTCGCACGGCTCGGCACAACCTACGCCCTTGGCATGAAGGTTTCCGGAATTCGCCTTAGCTTGACGGTGGTCGGGGATTAGGTGAAACCGCGCCCGGCACGACATGCGCTGTTTGATGGCGTTCCTGACGGACGGTTTTAGACCGGGCTCGCGATTCGCCCCAGGATCAAAGACACATTGTCGGGCGCACCCGCCCCCAACACCGCATCGAGAAAAACCGCCGCCTGCACCTCCAGCGGGCGCTCGGTGCGAAACAGCGCTTCCAAAGCATCCTGCCCCAGCGTGTCGTGCAGACCGTCCGTGCAGATCAGAAAGGTCTCTTCCGGTGTCCAATCGCCCGGGCGCCAATGCAGCAGGGCCAAAGTGCACGCCGAACCGCGGGTGCGCCGATTCCCGGCGAGCGCTCGGCACAACGCCGGATGGACGTGCCGGCGAATCAGACGCGGACCGATCCAGCCGTCTTGCAGCAGATCGTCATGCTGCGGGCCGATTTCGCACAGGGCCTCGAGCGCGGCGCGGCTTGCCCGCTGAGGGTAGGGGCTGATCGCGACGCCGTCGGCGACTGCGCAGAGTCCGTCCCGGCTCTCGGAGACAACCGAGCGCGTGCGAAGATCGGGAGATTGACTCACTGCACCCGCGACCAAGGCGAATACCGGAAACCCTCATACCAACGGCGTAGGTTGTGCCGAGCCGCGCGAGGCTCAACCAACCGTCGGCGCAAGTTGTGCTTCCTATCGTCAGCACAACCTACGGGTATGGAAGTTTGCGGAAATCACCCAAGAGCGCATCTTGCTGATCGCGGGCGAGCAGGCCACGGTGTTGCGCAGACGCGAGCTCGATACCGTAGCTCAACTGCCGATCTCCGGTGGGCCGCAACTGAAAGGCGACTTTTCAAGCGGGGCCATGCGCACGATCGACCGCGATGACGCGGCAGCAACGATCCGCAGACCCATCGTCACGGCACGATCCTTTCATCCCAGGCCCGATTCCCGTCATCCGGAATATGCTCCAGCGCCCAGGCCGCGAAATTGAACGACGTACCGGCGAAGGTCTGCGCGCCGGCAGGATAAAGATAGGCCGTTACCGCATCGTGGAACACGGTCAGCTCGGCATAGTTTCGCCAATCCCGATACCCCGGCGAACGCCGGTCGAACATCGCTTGAACGACACAACGTCGCAGGGTCGGATGCATCATCCCGTAGAACGCGTTCCAGCGGTCCTGAGACCTGAGCCACTGCCACTCCCAAGCCACCGCCAGCGCCTCCTCGTGCAAACGGTCGAAGGATCCGCCGACCAAGCGCCGAGAGAAGTCGCAAACGTAATGGAACCGTTCGTGCTGATAGACGGAGAGCACCAGCAGTTGAAGCACCCGCTCGGCATCCTTCCCGGTGACGAACGGAAAGCGACGCTGGGCATCGCGGATCAGACTCTTCCAGAATGCCTCGATATTTCCCCGGTAGAGACTGATGATGCCGGGGCTACCCATCCACTGGTAGGTGCCGAGCAGGGCGATCGAGTCAGCACGATCGGGAAACTCCGGCCCGGTGTCGGGCACCCTTTCCCGGAACACCTCCAGGTCAGGCGCGTCGTCGAAAAGCCCGGCAGGAAGCACACCGTCATCCGGCGGCTCATCCACGGCCGGTGGAAGCTCCCTGCCGTGCATCGGCACCGTGCTGAGGATTTGCTTGATCAGGGTGTCGGCGATTGACATGGTGGGTCTCTGCGGAGTTTGAGGCTAGTCTGCACCGGACGGATCCGAAATCGCCCCAACGACTAAGCAACCACCGGTTGACGCCAGTGGTTGTTTAGTTTCTCGAGTTTCGTAAGATCCTTGCCGCGATCATTGAATGTCAGGAAAGGAGAGAGCGTCATGCCCGGCGCCAATTCAACCCACATGATTGTCGCGTTTCTTCGGATCAGGAACTGATGCTCCGGGGTACCGTTCGTGAAACCAGCTTGCCTTTTGTACGTTTCGAACATGGCATGCAGTCGTTTCTGGCTCTTGGTTTCTAGTACGGGTTCGGTTTTATCCAACTTCAACAAATAGCGCCAATGCGCATGATCGGTGCTGGGGTTCAGGATGAGTTTCGGAATGATCGGGTCGCCGGCGAAGAATCTGTCGTCTAGGTGCTGACAGTGCTCAAGCAATGTATAAAACGAGATCAACCGCTGCTGGCCGTCGACGACCAGATGGACATTGTAGGATTTCCCGTTCAGGACAAAATCAGATTCCCTCAACACTTTGATGTCTTGATTCTCTTGGTCGGTAAATATTTCAAAAAGCCGAGAATCCGGTTCTACCTTGATTGTGTGAATCGCCCCGAAATAGTGAGTTGTGTTCCGGTTTGTCTTGAGCCGATCGGCTGCGAATCGTATATCCCGTAGTAGATCATCCCATTGTGCGTCTTCCCAGAAAAATGGGCGTTGGAACGTCGGAATGACGAAAATATCCGTGCCTGCAAACAATGCTGAGACTGGTGTGAAGTCGCTCATCTTTGTGTCCGAACCAAATCAAAATGACCGCATTCGGACGGCCGGATTCATCCGGAATACCTGCAGAAGCCTGGCAGCCGGGTGGGCGATTGATACGGTAACCGCCTGATCTTAAATGCATGTTATCCGGCAGGGCCAGATCGGGACCTTCGATGGATGGATCGCCCAATGCGGTTGGTCCAGTGTTGAAGGCGGATGCGTGGGCGCTACTCTGGCGGGTCCGGAATACGCCTCTTGTCGTTCCCCGCCTCGTTCATTATGCCTACACAGAGTCGCTCCGCCGGCCCGAACACCAACGAGAGGGTTAGGTTCCCGCCGCGTGTGGCGAACGCGCTCAAAACGCGCTCAAATAGACCCAGCCGCCCGGCACCGCCATGCGGGCGGTGCGGTCGTTGTAGACGATGGTGACGGTGCTGCCCAGACGTTCCCAGTGTGGTTTGGTCTGCTCGGGCGACCACCGATGCTCGGGGTCCGGCACGAAGGTCAGGGCCTGGGTGCTCATGGCGGACTGCGAGCCGTCGTCGTGGCGAAAGCGGAACAGCCGGCCGCCTTCGACCGCGGCGACCTGCGTGGTGTCGCGTTTGGTACACCAAATGTCGCTCGCGTCGCGCATCTGGAGGAGGTGCCAGTCGAGACGCGGTTCGCTCGGGTTCTCGGTCGCTTCGCTAATGTCTGTCGGATGCATGGTGTCCGTCCATCTGGGCAATGTCCCGGCGCGATCCTCGGCCGGTCGCATCGGGTGCCGGGTCGTCCGGTGAAGGTCTCCCCCGACACGGTTACGTCGATGTGATCTGCGGCGGTTGCGGCTTTGTGATGTTCTTGAGAATGGCCTTGCCGCTGTCGACATCGAGGCCGAACATGGTGCTCATGAAGACGTGGTTGATGCCGGTGATCTGTTTGATCGCCTGCGCAGCCAACGGCGGCGAGACCATCCGAAAACGGCGCAGTCTCATCGCGTACTCCTCGTCGGGATGTTCCGCGCGACCCTGGTATGGCGCCTTGATCAGCGCCCCGTCCGCCTCGCCGACGGCGACGATGCCGACCCCGGATTGATAGAGAAAGACCACATCTCCGCGTTGCAATCGCTCGATCTTAAACTTCCAGGGATCGAAATAGGCCGCGGCCTTCCGGCTCGCCAGCATCTCGTCGTGGTCTCGGGGGCTGTTCCTGAAATTCGTGTTGAGGACGTAGTAACCCTCGGCGATATCCTCGTAAGGGTTGTCGCAGACCCTGAACGGCGACATTTCGAGCAACATCTCATCCGGGACACCGGCATAGACGCGATAGACCCATGGACGGACATCCAATCCGCTCGAGCGCCAGTACCGGACGGCCTCGCGGGTTCGATAATCCAATCCGTTGGTCATGACGATAAAGACCTGCTTGCGATTGAACGCCTCTTCCGGGAGCTCGACCTCGAATTTCGCCCGATGTGCCGTCTTGAGCGATCGGGATGGATCGGTGGACGTCTTGAACCAGACATCCAGCTCGGCATATCCCACGCTGCCGAAGAGCTGACCGTAACGGAGCACCTGCAGGAGGTTCGATGCCTGCGACTCCCACGCCTTCAGCTCGAAGATGAAGAGCCTGCCCTCGCGGTCGATGGCCATCAGATCCGGCTCCTCCTGCCACGCGCGGGACTGCATCAGCAGGAGCAGCTCGTCATCGGGAAAGAGGCGATCCAGCGAGCGAAAGAGGATCCCTTGCAGCGCCCGCTCGTCGAGGCCGAACGACTGCAGACGCAGGGTCCGCCGCTTGTTCGTCTCGCCGGTCTCGGGGTTGATGCTCAAGAGCATGTCGTGACTCCTTGATGATGGTGCCGAACGCCGTCGCGACCCTGCAGGACACCGAGATCGCCGATGGATCTCGCTACGTGTCCTGCGAGGTGCTGCAACGATATCCTTCGTATTTCACACCGGTAGCGGTGCGACCCAGCCGCCGGCGCCGATCAGATAGACTTCGATGCGCACGCCGTCGTGCTTGATGGTCTCGATGTTGGCGCGCCATTTTTCGTAGTGGTCATGCCACCACGCATCGAGGATCAGCACCGCGTGTCCGGTCGTTCCGGGACAGCGTCCCTGGAGGTGACGGATCATTTCTTCCAGAATTTGGGCGCAGTTCTCATGACCCTTGCCCTTGCGCAATTGACCGTGCAGGGCAACGAAAAGCGCGAGTTGATGGCAGCGGTCGCCGGGCACGCCGGGGTAGCAGTTAATCTCGCCGAGTTGCGAGCGAGCGATTTCGCGGATTTGTTCGACTGTCAACCCGCCATCCGCGGCAGCTTCGGCGATGCGCTGGGCGAGCGTTAGTAATTCCATACTCATCGATGATTGCTCCTCAGGTGAGTTCTTACATGGCTATCCGCTCGAACGCTGAAACCGGACGGACTCGCCTCGATGCGCGTCCTGCGTGATGCTTCAAGGATACTGTTCGTATACGACAGTGGGTGTCGTACTTGGCGCTGTGCGCCGCGAGAAACGGATCGGGCGATCCATCGGCGGGAGGCGTCCAGCGCATAGCGGCAATGGGCCGCTGCCCGCGGCTCGCGCGCGAATGGTGAACCCGGCCGGTTCCGGGTGTAGGGCCGATGAAGCGCTGCGTACTGCTCCACAATGCCGAAGCGGAACCGGTCCAGTTCCGCTTCGGCGCCGACCGGAGCGACTCGACCCCCTCCGGGATCACGCCGCCCTGATCATCTCCTCTCCCTTCAACCGACACTCCGCCATCAGCCGGCGCAGGAACTGCTCCGGTGTCGGGGTCTCGCCGAGCAGCTCGCGCTGGCGGCAGACGGTGGCGAAGTCACCGGGCGTCAGGCTCTCCAGCGCCGTCAGATGCCGCGCGATCTCCGGCGGGACCGGGGCTGTGGCGTCGCCGAGCGCCTCGCGGGCGAACAGGGCGAGGCGCTGGGCCGGCTTCAATGCCCGGAAGTGCAGCTTGAAGTCGAACCGCCGCAGCGCCGCGGCATCGATGCCGGACATCAGGTTCGTCGCCGCGATGAAGATGCCGGGAAAGCCCTCCATCTGCTGCAACAGCTCGTTCACCTGCGTGCGCTCCCAGCCGTGGCGAGCCGCTCGCCGATCGGCGAGGAAGCTGTCGACCTCGTCCAGCAGCAGAACGGTGTGCGCCGGGTCGCACTCGCGAAACAGGCGTGCCAGGTTCTGCTCGGTCTCACCGACATAGGGCGAGACCAGGTCGGAGGCCTGCCGCGCCACCAGCTCGCGGTCGAGCGCCTCGGCCAGCACCTCGGCAAAGGCGGTCTTGCCGGTCCCCGGCGGACCGTAGAAGCACAGGCCGCCGTGCCCCCGTTCGGCCAGCGCGCGGGCGATCGCGCCCGGCGTGATGTCGCCGGCCAGGTTCAGATAGGCGACGTCGAACGCCGTACCCGTCCGACGTCGGCGCGGCCCCGGCGCCCCGTGCAGCAGGCTGCGCAGCGCCCCGATGCCGTCGCGCACGGTCTGCTCGGCCGGCGCCTCCGGGTGCAGGTCGAGCAGACGGCGGGCCGCGCCCAGCTGCGCCGGGGCCAGGGCGGTGTCCGCCGCCAGCTCGTCGAGCAGCGTCGGCGGCAGCGCCGCGTCCCCGAGATGGCACTCGGCCATCCGACGCCTGACCGACCGCGGCGGGGTCTTGAAGGCGACCGGCAGCAGGAAGCGGCGCAGGAAGGCCGGATCCATCCCCTCGGTGCGGTTGGTGATCCAGATCGCCGGCACCGGGTTCTCCTCCAGAATGCGGTTCATCCGGCCCTTCTGCCGGCCCGCGCTTTGCTGCCCGCCCAGCAACGCGAGCAGGCCGCCGCCCTCCTCGAACACGTCCTCGACCTCGTCGAAGATCAGCACCGCGCCGCCGCGCCGCCCGAGCAGGCGCTGCGCGACCAGATAGGCCGACAGACGCCCGTCGCGATCCAGCCCGTCCTCGTCCTCGTCGGCGCTGCGCACCTGAAAGGCCCGCAGCCCGCACGCCTCGACCAGGGCACGCGCCAGCTCGGTTTTGCCGGTGCCGGGCGCGCCGTAGAAGAGCGCGTTCACGCCGACCGCCCCGGTGGCCGCGGCGCGGCCCAGGGTCGCGCTCAGGCGAACGCTCTCGGCGGCCAGATGCGGGAAGGCATCCAGGCGCCAGGCCCCGACGGGCGCCGGCTCGATCAGGAGCGCAAGCAGCGCCTCGCTATCCTGCGGCGCGGCATCGAGCACGTCGCGCAGGAGGCTTTCCGGGGCCAGGTAGTCCTCCAGGTCGGACTCGTGACGGTGCTGTCGGTCGACCAGACCGAGACTGCACAGCGGGCCGCGCTTGGCCAAGGCCTCGCGCATGGCACTCCGATCGAGACCCAGAACCCCGGCCAAGCGCTCCAGATTGATCCTCCTGCCGCTTCGGCTGCCCGCGCGCAAGACCGTGCGCAGCGCATCGGACTGCTCGCGCTGCTCCAGGAAATCGAGCACGCAGAGACTGGCCTCGTCGAGTCCGAGGACCTCGCCGAGCAGAGCGACGGTCGACGAGATCGGCGCCCGCCCGTCGGCCTTGGCCAGACGGGTCATGACCCAGCGCGGCAAGGTCTTTAGGAACCCGCGGATCCAATACTTCTGGCGACTGTCGAGCGTCGGCTCCTCGCACTCGAGGATGTCGTGCGTGAGCTCCCCGGCAAGCTGACAGCCAAGGTGCCATGCATACCACCCGGATTCGTCGGTATCGCCGTCCGGCGGCGCAGGGTGATTCGGCGGCGGCAAGGTGCGCGCCACCGCATCGGGTTCGAGCAGCGGCAGGATCAACTGCCACATGACCCCGACGCCGCTTTCATCGTTCATCGCAGCCCGAGTCGACGGGCTGCTGTCGAGCGCCTGCAGGGCAAAACGGGCGAGACGGCGCTCGGCGGCCGGAACGACGCCGAAGTCACGACGCCACAGGGTGCGATGCGGGTGCTGGCTCATCATTCTTTGTTCTCTCTGCCAAGGTTGAAGACGTCGACCGTCGTCGGGCGGTGCCAGATCCCGCGATGACGCTGCGGCGGGTCCGCAGCTCGATGGTTTTCGGGTCTCGGGCATCCGGTGACCGGCGGTTCGCGATCGGTCAAACGAGGAACCCCGTTTCGCGCGTTTTCCGGCGAGCTTTTTCTGAGCGGATTGGATCTGGGTGAAGGGCGTATTGGACCATTCGGATGCGTCACTGCCTGTCGGATGGGCAGCGTCGCGCGGCGGTAGGGCAAGCCTATAGGTTGGCGCCCCTTTCGTTTGACGGTACCCCACTAGCAGAACCATGGTTGCGGTAGCGTAGCCAGCCCTCCCCAGCCCCCAAGACGCCCGACAGCGCAGCCGAGGTCGCCGCCAATCCTGGAGACGCGCGGCAACAGCCCGCGCACTATCGCAATACCTTGGTCTTCCTGGCCGTGGACAAGACCAGCCTGCAGGATCTCGACGAGGCGCTCAAGTATCTGCGTTCAAAGAGCTCAAAGGCGACCTGAGTACTCGTCCGATTGACCACCAATTGGATCGGCGAATCGATGCGCACATTCTCGTCACCTTCCTGGCCTATTGTCTCCAAGTCACCCTGAAGGCCCGTCTACGCCCCCTCACTCCAGGTCTGACCCACGCTCCGCGCCCGCGTTTCGGAAAGGGCTTGGTCAAACACGCACCAGCGCACGGCGTCCTCGATGAACTTGGACAGATCGCCTTTCTTCAGTCCACGCTGGGCGAGCAGGCTGCGCACGGTAATGTCGGTGTCCTTGGACATTTTGGGCGACGCGCCGGAATTCTCCGTAAGTGTCGTTCAGTCCGGGACAGTTTGAATGTTCATCTTTACTCTCCGTGTCTCCGTGTCTCCGGGTCTCCGTGTCTCCGTGAGAGAACCCATGAAAGGCATCCGGCTGCGAGCTCCGCTGCGCTAGCCACTCCACCCCTGCCGCATCAGGTTGTCGAGATCCCGCCGTGCCAGGACGGCGGCGCAGTCGCGCCAGGCATCGTCAGCCGGTTTGATGCTGTCGTTGTAGCGCAGGTCGAACCCCGTGGCCTGACGCCGCTCCTCGATGTAGCGATCCATTTTCTCGCCCAAGGTCTCCAGATCCTCGATCCAGTCGTCCTTGATGGTGTCGGGTAGACCGCCGAAGAGATCGTAGCGGTTGCGCATGCGCTCGGACAGGCGCGCATAGACCGTCTCGTCGACGGTCCACTGATGCACCAAATTGAGCATGTCGACGGTCGAGCGCGCCTGCCCAAAACGTTTGATGCGCCCGATGCGCTGCTCCAGACGGGTCGGGTTCCAGGGCAGATCGACGTTGATCAAGGTGCCGAGGGTTTGCAGGTTCAGGCCCTCGCAAGCCGCATCGGTGGCGACCATGATTCGGATGTCGTGATCGGCGACCATCCGCTTGAGCTCCTCGCGGGCGATGCCGACCGCCTGGCCCTCGCGGTAGAGTCGGCTGCGATCGGCCCCGGCATACAGCCCGATGGTCTCGACCGGATGCTCGGCGGCCAGGGCGTCGGCGACCCAACGGGCAGTGTCGTAATACTGGCTGAAGATGATGCAGCCGAGATCCAGCCAGCCCTCCTCGTTGAGGTAATAGCGGATGGCGCGCAGCTTCGGATCATCCGTCATCCCCTCCAGGGCGACGAGCAGCGTTTGGAGCGCAGCGCGCTCCGCGTCGGTCTGCACGGCCACCTCCTCCTCGCCCTCCTCGGTCTGCTCGATGACCTTGCGCCCCGCCAGGAGCTTGGTTGCGGTGTTGATCCCGGCCACGACGCTGGAGCAGACGCGTTGTTGCATCAGGTTCTTCATGAAGCCGCCGCCCGTGCCGCGTTTGGCCAGCACACTGCCGAATTCACGAGCCTCCTGGTAGGCCCGATCAAAATCCGGTGTGGTGCGCAGGGCGATGTCCTGGAACAGGGCGTTGAAGCGATGCGGATCCTTCACCAATCCGTCTTCCGGATGGACATTCACCGCGATCTTGTCCAGCAAACCGCGCTCTTCGAGGGTTGTGCGTTTGCGCAGGACGACATGACGGACCAGCGGGTTCTCGCGCTGGAAGAAGCTCGCCCCGTCGATCACCCGATCAAGCTCGGTCTCCAGGTCGTCGCGCAACTCCGGTGGGAGATCGGTCAGCGCCCCGGCCAGGTGATCGCTCGCGCGCAGTCCGAGGTCTTCGCGCAGGTTGTGGAACAGGCGCCGGGCGTTGGGCTCGTTGGTCGATTCCCGGGTCGGCAGCGGCGAGCGCAGCAACTGCCAGCCGTAGTCGATGTCCTCGACCCGCTGCGCGCCGCCGAGCAACGGCAACACCCGTTCCGGGTAGTGCCAGTCGGACAGCGCATGACCGAGCACAAACCCCTGGCTGCCCCGGTGCAGCACGCGCACCAGGTCCCACAGATCCTCGGCATTGGTCTGGATCGGGGTCGCGGTGCCGAGCAGCAGGTGATCGGTGCGGTCGGCGATGGCGTGCATGAAGGCCAGCAGCGCGTTCGGCTCGCCGGCATCCGCACCGCAGCCCTGGCGCGAGCGCGCCTTATGGGCCTCGTCGAGGATCACCACCGCGTAGCCGATCCCGACCAGGATCGCCTTCTCGCGTGAGGGTTGCACCATCAGCCCGGTGGAGACGATGCCGATGCGCAGCGGACAGCGGGCGATGTGCTCCGGGCCGTTCGGGGAGATCGCCCGCGCCTCGGTGTCGAGCCAGACCTTGCGCGTGGAGTGCCAGCGGGCGCAGGGGATACCGAGCTTGTCGATCATCTCGGTCTGCCACTGCTCGCAGAGCGTGGCGGGGGCGAAGATCACGATCGGCTTGCGGCGTCGGCGCGTCTGCTCCGCGAGCAGGCACAGGGTCAGTGCAGCGGTGCCGAGCGACAGCGTCTTGCCCAGACCCACCTCGTCGGCCAACAACAGGCGGACCTGGCCGTGGTCGTTGTAGTGCCGCAGACACTCCGAGACGAAACCCTGCTGCCAGGGCTGCAGCGACATGCCCTCGCGATACAGCGGGGATTCGATCAGCGCGGCCGGGGCGAGGGTCTCCTCGGTGGTGATCTCGCCAAGCGTGATCTCGAAACGCCGCCCACGCCGTCGGACCTCGCGACACACCGCCTCGGGCAGCGGCCTGGCGGCGTTCCACAGGTACTCGAACTCGGCCTCGATCCAGGCCACGCCCTCGGGTGAATCGTCATCCCAGAGGATCTCGTAGTGCTGCTGCCAGCCGTGACGGGTCTCGTTCATCGAGCCGATGAAGCCGACCTTGCGCCCGTCGGCCCGCTCGATCACGCCGGCCTTGCCGTGCAGAAAGCCGCAGAGGCTGTCGGGCGCCACCCGGATCACCTGGCCGCGCCGGGCCAGAAAGGCATCGAGACGCCGATAACGCTCGCGGTTGAGCAGCGACTCGGCCTCGATCGAGCGCTCGTTCCAGCGGCCGAGCATGCGCGCCTCGCGCAGCTGCGCGACCTTCAGATCCTCGGGCGAGAGATCGACGTTGCAGACAATGCGCACATCCGCCACCGACTCCAGCCATTCATGCGCGACCTCGAACAGCGAGCTGGTGAAGTAGCCGGCAATGCGCCGGTAACTGCGCGCGCCTTGGAGTTGCTCGGCCAGAAAGCTTTGGTCAAGACGATGGGTGCGGGAAGAAAAGCGGCGGATGCTCATGGACTCTCACGGAGACACGGAGACACGGAGAAAAAAGAAACTGAAATTTAGACCCAGAACGCGGCGTCATTTCTAAATCGTGCCATCGCCGACCGCCGGTCCGACAGGCTTCCGACCTTGGTCTCGGAGATGTCCGGCGCTGTTGTTCGGTGCATTTTCTCCGTGTCTCCGTGTCTCCGTGAGAGAATTTTCTACTGCAACCGCTGATGGCGCATCCGGCTTGCGATCGCCTCCGCGGCGCGTCGGATCTCCGGTCCGCGGGCCTTGGCGGCGATGAAGGCGGTCATGTCGACCAGCAGCGGACGACGGTGGAGATAGTCCGGGATCGCGTCGCGCAGGTTGGCCATGACGACCTCGGGATCCTTGTCGGCCAGAAACTCCTGCACGGCGATGACCAGCGCCGCGAGCGGGGTGGCCCCGAGCTCGGTCCGGTCAGTGAGATCGCGCGGCTTGAACTCGGTGACGGATTTCAGCCGCGCCGCGTTCGGTTTGGTGCTCGCCATCACCGCAGCATAGTCGTCGACCCGGAACGCCTTGGCGAAGTTCTGGTAGTTGTCGAGCTTGGACGCCCCGGTGGTCTCCATGTCGAGCATGCGCAGATAGAAGCGCTGGATGCCGCCGATGGCCTGCCAGGTCTCGCGGTCGAGTCCCTCGGGGACCAGCAAACCGTTGGCGGTCTCGGCGGCCTGCTCGACGATCTCGTCGACCACCGTGGTCTCGCCCTTGCGGCGCGGGCGCAGGGCAAAGGCGGTCACGTCCTCGCCGCCGAGACTGGTGTAGCCGGTCAGGACCTTGAGCGCCGCCGCGTAGCCGGCCATCTGCAGGTCCGAGTCGTTGAAGACCGGCGCGCCCATGCGGGCCTCGGTCTCGGTGTTGAGATGCAGCATCTGTTTGATCTGGGCATCGACCTCGCGTTTCACCTCGGGAAGGATGCGTTGCTTGAAACCGGGACGCTCGCCGGCGGGGCGCTTACGCAGCATCAGGATCACGGTGCCCTGGACATAGCCGCCCTTCTTGAGCTCCGATGTGGTTTCGGTGGCGATATACCAGGCGCCAACGACCTGCAGACCGGCGGCCCAGAAGATGCTCACCATGTCGGACCAGACGCCGGTGTCCTGATGGGTGAACATCACGCACTGCATACCGTTGTCCGGCATGTGCTCGGTCATCGCTTTGTAGGCATCGACCATGCCGCGGCGAAAGTCGTCGCCCGAGCCCTTGATGGCGATGTCCCGACGCGAATCCCAGGTCCATTGGTCGAAGGGTGGTGGCGGGTTTTTGCGGAGCCATGCGATGAAGTACTCGGTGATTTCGTGGTACATCACCGCGTCGGCGTAGGGGGGGTCTGTCACGAATAGATCAACGATGGTATTCCCATCCCGTTCTGGCCCAAACTCCAGCCCCAAACGGCCTAACTCGCGCGGCCCAGCGTGGGAGCACGTCACGACGCTGCAGCGTTGTGTCTCGGCCTGCTGGAGCATCGAACCGAGATGAAGAACCGGCGGCTTGATGCGACCTGATTTCAGTAGAGAAAGCGACCCACGAATGCCATAGTTGAAAAAAGTATTCAGCGCCTGGTTCTGAAAAACGTCGTTGTACTTTACGGCTCCACCTTGACTCGCCGTAGCATTGATTCTGCACATCCGAGAAGAAATGTTGAGCATCAAGGCCAAATCCAAGTGCTGACTTGGAAGCGCTTGGTGAGTGCGGACTAAACTTAAGACGACTAGGTGTCTGGCGGTGAAAAGTTGATGCCAATACGTCCAGCCGCGCTCCCGAATAGGCTGGTCCGTGTTGTATCCCGGCTCGATCGCCATATCCGGCACCAAACCATCCCCCTGCCAGCGTTCCAGGTTCTCGGTGACGATGGATTCGACCTGTTGCTCGCGTTCCAGATCCTCCTCGTTCACCCCGGCGAAGAATGTCGTCGGACGATGCGCATTGAGGGTTTCGCCCGTGATCCATTGGATACAGTACAGCCGCTCCTGAAAGATGTCGTCCGGGCGCGGCTTGAAGTCGTGCTGATCCCAGCGGCGAAGCCGGTTGGTGGTATTCCCGTCGGCGTCTCGATAATCGCCGCGGAGGGTCTTGATCGCCGTGCGATAAGTCTTGCCGTCGAGCGCGTAGACGAGATTGCCGTCGCGCACCGTGCCAAGCTCGGCGGTCCGCATCTCGTCGGCCGAGACGCCGGTTCGAATCTCGATGTCGAATCGCTTATTCGCATGATCCGGGACCAGCTGGGCAATCACGCTCCGGTTCTTCGAGATCACCCAACTCGGTGCCATCGGCACCATCCAGCCGGTCTCCGGGCAGCGCGTTTCCAGACAGTAGAGATAGGCTTTGGCCCGATTGCCCCGGCTGTCGTGCTCGATTCCGAGTGCGGTGATCTCCCGATCGACCGCCTCGGCCACCTCGCGTTGGGCCTGCTCGATCTCGGCGCGCTTCTCTGCCGAGGCGCCGATGATGTTGAGCGCTCCCCAGGTCAGCATGCAGGCGATCGGATTGAGGTCCGAGGCATAGACATCGCAACCCAATCGCGCGGCCTCGAAGGGGATGGAACCCCCGCCACAGAAGGTGTCGCCGACCTTCGGCCGATGTCCGAAGCGCAGGATGCCGAGCTGCTCGACCAATTCCTGATGCGAGTGGGCCTCGATACCGAAGCGGCCCAGATGGGCGTTCACGGCGGGCCAGATCGGCGCGTAGAGCGCAGCCTGGTCCAGCTCCTCCGGACGTTTGCAGAGTCCCGCACGTTCCTCGTAGGTAGGGTAGGTCGCCAGCGCCCTGGCCAGCAGATCCAGCTTGTCGGCCTCATCGATGTCGCGACGCCAGCGAATGGTGAGTCCAGGATAGTCGTCGGGTTCAAACGGACACTGCAGGCAGGCCAGGTCTTGCGGCGTGACCGCCTTGCCCTCGTAAGACGCCGCGAAGTAGCGCCAGGTATCCGCGAGCGTCAGACGCCGGGCAAGCTCCGTCACGCCGATCTTCGGCTCGCGCCGGGCGAGTCCGGCGGTGTCGAACGCCATCAACTGCTCGAAGATCTCAAGGTCCTGCTCCGGATCATCCGTCTGGGGCAAGAGGCTGCCGAGCAGGATGGCCCGCACCAGGATGAGCGGCTTACGGCCCTTCCAGTAGGACCCGAGCGCGGTCAGCGTTTGCCCTGCACCGGCCTTACGCTCGCGCTGTGCCTCGAACGAGATCTTCTGCGCCGGAAAAACAGCCTCGATCAGCGTCGGGGCGTCTCTTAACGCGAAAGGCTCTAGCCGCGCAGTTCCGACTGCTGTATGCGTGCCTGCTTCAACCATCATTGCGGTGCGAGTCCAAGGGTTTTTGATCTCTCACGGAGACACGGAGTCACGGAGAGGAAAAAAAGAGAGAGACGAATGAGCACACGAAGACCTTTTAGTGACCCGAAGCACCTCACCTTATTCGTTAACGACCTCTCTTACTGGCGTGCAGGATAGCAAAACCTATTACGGCATCTTCTTCATAACGAATGATGACATCATCATCTGTTATTTCACTATCTGTCGCATGACTCGGCTTCTTGAAGTTAATATATAGAACGTCGGCTTCTGAGTCATACGATGACCATAGGTACCCCTGCGGTGCATGCTTAACTGCGGAAATCAAACTTAAGAAATCATTGACTGATACTTCGGCCATATCTGTGTTCTCCTCTCCAGAGACCGTATTCTGCGAGTCACGAAAGATGTAATGATTATGTGGGCCCACCGTTCATCGGTCAATCTGATCGGAACGCCGTTTGTTGACGCAACAAGATCAATCATCTATTTCCTCGATCACAGAAGCAGCCGTTTGCACACCGCCTGAATGGCTGCGTCGCGCGCGAGCGGCTGGCGCTGGCCGTTTGCTCGTGGCTGATACCGCATCGATTTCCAGCGGCCCGTTGGCGCAGCCGCCCCGGCATTGGGGTGGTGATGCGTTGCCCTGGTCGCGAAGCTCCCGCTTCGCGACCCGAGAGACGAAGCTCCGCTTCACGAACCTAATCAACCACCAATCGCTCGTTGGCACAGTCGTGAAGCAGAGCTTCATCTCGGGGGTGACGCAGCGGGAGCTGCGTCACCAGGGTCAGTCGACTCGGAGTCAGAACGTTATCGATCATTGCTGAGCGTCGATATGAGAATAACGCAGTTTTTTGACTATCAGCGACATACCGGAAATCCGTCTCCCCGAACCGCTGGGATGAAATCATCTCGGTTGCGGCTGAAGAGGGCGTCAATCCTGGAACAGCGACAGCGTTCCCTGGCCCTGCGGCGCGGGCTGCTCCGGCAGCATCCGCGTCTTCAACTGTGCATTCTGGGCGACATCCCCCAAGGCGAAACGCAGCGCGACCCGCCATCCCTTCTCCGCGTCCTGTACGCCGCCGGTCGCGACCGCAGTCATGCCGAACAACCACCAGCGTTCTTCCGGGCGCAACGCGAGCCAGTTGCGCACGGCCACGCGGATCTTCTCGGGATCAAGACGCTCGACCGCCCAGGCCAGAATGCACAGCTCCTTGCCGAGCAAACGGTCGACCGGGGTCTCGCCCACCTTCCAGGTTCCGCCGGCGAGGTTGTGCTCTGCAAGCCGGGCGTTGAAGGCACGCTGGACCTCGGCACGGATCGCGGTCCAGCGCGGACGTTCCAGGAGAACGCGGTCGATCACCAACTCGCGGGCGTTCTCCGAGCCCATCCCGAGGTGCTCGCGTATCAGGATCGGCGCGGTATTGCCGCGGGGAATCTCGACCACGAAATGATGCGGGTCGGAGGTCGCCGGCACGCCGAAGCCACGGGTGGGATGAGCGTAGGTCGTTCGCTCGGCCAATTTATGCTCTCACGGAGACACGGAGACACGGAGATGAAGACGCAGAGATCATGTCATTATTCTCTCACGGAGACACGGAGACACGGAGATACGGAGATACGGAGGTGAAGAGGGTGTTGTATTGTGATTCATAACCCCGCAAGCGACTTCTTCCTCTGCACTCTTTACTCTTTACTCTTTACTCTTTACTCTTTCTCTTTCTCTTTCTTCTCCGTGTCTCCGTGTCTCCGTGAGAGTCCCGATTATTTTCTCTCGATATCCCGGTGTCTCCGTGAGAGACCGGATCATTCCCCCTGAACCACATCGCCGGCGGCTAGGCCGATCCCGGCGATCTCGGCGAATTCCTTGAGGGCGTAGCCGTCGCCGAAGCGGATGCCGCCTTTGATCAGCACCTGCACAGCCGCTTGCGGATCGCCGAGTGCGGCGCGAATGCCGTTGATGGCGGCCTCGATCGCGGCGGCGGTCAGCTCGCGGTCGTTGAAGCGGATCTGGGCCGCGGTCTCGCCCTCGCCGATGAGGATCTGCACCCCGCGCAGCAGGGTCTCGGGGCGATCCTTGAAGCGCTGAATCACCGCGAAGGCTTTGTCGGTGGTGTCGATGGAGATCTTCGGCTTCACCAGGTGTGCCGCTTTGGTGTCGTCGATGATGACCCGGTCGTCGCCGTCGGCCGGGACCTGGATCTTGGCGCTCTTCTCGACCTCGCCGGCCTTGGCCGCGATCAGGATGGTGCAACCCTTGGCGGGGACGGTGAATGGCTCGGCGTAGCGGGCGCCCTCTTTGGGATTGGTGCCGTCGAGGGTATAGCGTAACTCGGCAGGCGGTGCGCAGTGCAGCTCGACCTTGCGGGTATCCGCGACCGCGTGGATCTCGTGCCGGATGACCAGATCCGCGCTCCAGCGGGTCGGCTCGCCGATCCGGTACTTGCCGGTGCTGTCGACCGCCAGAAAGTAGAGGGTCGCCGCGGTGGTGCGGTAGTCATCAAGATCCTGCACCTGCTCGTCCTGCTCGGACACGGCGGCGCTCGTGGCGACATAGACGCGGGGACTGTCGCCGGCATTGCGCGGGGTGAGCACCAGACTGGTCTCGCCGGTCTCGCGATGGGTTGCGGTGGGTGTGACGTTGACCGAGGTCTGCTCGGGCGGGAAGGGGCCCTTCTCGATGTGGCCCTCGGGGGTCTGACGCCATCGGCCCTGCTTGAGCGCCTCGTCACGCAGCAGCTCCAGGCCGCGCGCGCCCGGCATCCAGGGCCAGGTGGGATCGGTCTTGGCGCGCATCACCAGATCGCGCCAGGGCACGCGCCGATCTTTGCCCGGCCAGAGATAGGTCTCGGCCATCGCCCAGTAGTTGAGCAGGTCATCGCTCATGTCCAGTGCGAGCTTGTTGTCGCAGCGCCCGCTTGCCAGCAGACGCTCGATCTGGGCCTCGGCGGAATGCTCGCCGGTGCCGAAGCTCAAGCCGTTGTCGATGGTCGCCATCACCAGCTCGCCGGCGCCACCCGCGCTTGGACCGGGATAGAACAACCGGTTATAGGCGCCGGAGACGGCCTTGGTGAAGCGCTCGGAGAGCTCCTCGTACTTGTCGCGCGCCTCCTCGAACAGGGTGTCGCCGGGCTTGAGATTGGCATGGATGCGTTCCACCGCATACAGTTCGCGTAGACGTGCCTCGACCTCGTTGGCCAGATGGCTGTCGTGGCCGGACAGGATGAGGAGGTTGTTCTTCTCCTGCTGGAATTCATAGAAGGCCCGGATCGCCTCCGGCGGGGTGCGCCCGTCCGGCTGCACCACGAGCAAAACGCGGGCGCCCGAGAGCTTGACATCATCGAGCCGCGGCATGATCTGGACATCCTGGTAGGCCGCGCGGGTCTTGCTCTGGGCCTGAAACAGCCCCTCCAGCCGGTTGATGAGCGCCTGCTCCAGCTTCGGCAGGGGGATCTGCCGGGCATCGCGCTCGATGCGCCGACCGAGGTTTTCGGTCTCCTTGAAGTAGAAGGCTTCGCCCTCGCGATGCAGATACCAGGCGCGATCACGCAGGCGCTCCAGCCCGGCCAGGAACTCGTCGGCTTTGCGATTGGGCGCGGCCAGGTATTCGATGATCTCGGCCTGGGTGAGGCCGGTGTGGGCGCCGACGGCGCGCGAGAGCGAGGCCGAGAGCAGCAGCTTGGCGACCTGTCCGGCGGCGTCGCTGCCCAGATCCCCGTCGATCTCCTCGGCGCGGGCATTGCCGTGGTCGGCAATGTCGTTGACCACCGCCGGCAGCAGTGCCGGGTTGACACGCTGGATCTCGTCGCGCACCTGGGTGTCGTTCAGATCCAGGTGCTGGGTGCCGATCAGGAAGACATCGTTGGCGTCGCGGTTCCACACGCTGCGCAGCAGTCGGGCGGTGAACTGCATCAGACCGCGGGTCTGCCTGAAGCCTTCGTTCTCCTTGAACAGGGCGACCAGATTCTTGAAGGAGGGGTGGAAGGGATAGGTTTCGCGAACCTCCTCGGCGACCTCTTCCATGGCCCTGGCGGTGATGTAACCGCCGTCCTCGGCGGCCTTGACCTGCTCGGCGAAGGCTTCCGCGACGGCGTCGATCAAGGGCGCGTCGGGAAGCTGGGTGAAGAGGCGTTTCTTCAGGATCGCGTAGATCTCGTTGCCGGCGAGCTGGACCGGGGTGATGGTCTGGGCCTGACGGCGGGTCTCCTGCTGAAGGTTGGACATGACCCGCGCGAGATCGCGGGTCTGGGCGTCGTAGCTGCCCGAAAGATTGGCGATGACGACACAGCAGCGGGGCCGTTTGATGGCGGCGCTCAGGAGATTGCCGAGGCTGTAGGTCACCAGATCGGCGAGCGAGCCCTTGCCGACCGCGCGGGTGTCGGCGTTGAGCAGGTAGGGCGGCAGCTCGTCGAGCAGGATCAGGGTCGGCTCCTCGCCGAGGATCTCCAGCCACTTGGCCTCGTCGACACCGCGCGGACCATCGATCCAGTAGGGACGGATCAGGTCATGCCGGCCCAACTGCTCGGCGATCTCGCCCCAGATGTAGTGCTCCGGATCGTTGCGGCCGTTGAAGGCGGCGATGCGTGCGGAACCGAAATCCAGGCGTTCTGCAAGCTCAGGGGGGAGGACCAGAGGACGGAGGGCAGGGTATTTCGCCAGCAGTCCGATGGCGATCATGAGGTGGGTCTTGCCGCCGCCCATGGCCTGAGCCAACTCGAAGGCAGCTTGATCGGACAGTCCCGCAAGGCGCAACAGGCCCTCGAGGAACAGGGTCTCCATCCCCTGCGTGATGTGGTTGCGGGCGAAGAACTCGGTGCCGTCGCCCTGGTCGTGGATGAGATCCGAGAGGTTCTCGATCGCTTCCGTCATCCGGTAGTCCTGGACCATCGGATGGATCTTGCAGGTGTCACGAACGGTTCCGAGCACGTTACCCCCTGTTGGCCTGATCCTCGATTCCGCTGTGCGACGCACCCCGCTGAGCGGAAAACGAGCCCTTGGAATCTCGATCAAATTCCGGATGGCGATCACCGATGATGCCCGGTGACGGCGTCGGTTACTGGCAGATCATCGTACAGGAGTCATGGGCGGGACAACACGATTCGTCCCGATCTTGCCACCGACCAGTTGACGCCGGCATTTCGGTTCCAGCTCAAGAGGCATCTCACGGAGACACGGAGACACGGAGTGCACGAAGCAACGATCTCGAATTCGCCGTGTCAGCGTGTCTCCGTGAGAGATCTTAGAAACGGATCGATGCTAAGTCGCTCCGGTACAACGGCTTGCGTGCTCACACCACCGGCCGTCCCGAGGCCGGTCATGAATGATGCGTTCGGCGATTCCGGGCGACGCGGCTCCGTAGACTGATGAGGTCGTGCAGATCGCACAGCATGAAGTGGCGGTTGGCGGGATGGCCGAGATGCTTCACCGTGGCCGGGTCGCCGTCGTGATAGCGCCGTGCGGCGACACGGAAGGGTTCGGGCAGCGACCGATTGAACGACGAGGGTTTGATGAGGAGCCGAACGACCTGCTCGAACAGGAGCGCATAGCGGTCGTCGTCGGGCTCTCGGTAGAGCGAGCCGAGATCGTCCCCGTAGATCCGGAAGAGGCTCAGATAGTCTTGTTCATCGGGCTGTGAGCGGCTCATCGGCGGCCTCCGTCGGAGCTTACCGGGGTTCGCGGGGTGTCGCTGGGTCTGAAATTCGGTCGCATCGGACAGTGCATCGGGCGGGGTTGAAGTCTTGGCTGTCGGCATCTAGCCTTCACGGTGATTCTAGACCTGTTCTCCACACCTGCCGGGGGTGATCGCATGAGCATGTATGCATCTTTGACATCCGTTCTTGATCGCGCCCTCGTCCGGACCCCGCTGGTAACCAGCGACCGTCCGCTCGCCCGGAGGGCTGCGCTCCTCTTCGCGATCGCCGCGACCGCCGCGGCGGCAGCCGTCGTAACCGCTCCTTTCTCGGCCGCGGGCGAGATGGATCCGGATCTGGTGCGACTCCTACACGCGATGGTCGGGATCAAGGGGATCATCGCATTGGCCGCCTCGGCACTGGTGTATTGGCGGCTCGGTCATCCGATCGCGCGGCCGGTCGCGATCGGCTATGGCTCCATGGTCTGTGTCTCGGTGGCGGCGCTCGCCTGGCTCTGGACGCTCGCGAGCATTCCGCTCGGCTCGCTTTGTTTCTACGGTGGATTGGCGGGTCTGATCCTGGTCGGGCGTTTCGATTCGGGTCTTTCGGCCGGGCTCGGACGCTGAGCGACCGTGACCTCATCCGCCGGCCCATCGACCCGCCTGTTTTGCCTCCGACGGCGGTGCGATCAATGAAACAACCGCGTCGGTGGCTGCCGCGATGATGTCCCTGCGCGGCGATGCCTCGTCGGGCGCGTCGCGTTTGCAGACCAGCCGGCAGAGCCAGTCGGTGGGGGACTCGAAGTCGCAGTGCTCCGCGCCAGTCACCCGTTCCACGGCGGCACGATCGGTGGCGGAGAAGACGGCGAGGCCATTGTTCTCGGCGTTGCAGGGCGAGGGATCCCCGACCAGACCGATCAGCGGCCGATCGAGGCCGGCGGCCATCCCCTCGCCGAGCCGACCGGCGTCGACCAGATCGAGCGCGACGACGCCGAGCGTTCGTGGATCGTTGCTGCCCGCGACCAAGGCCGCCAGCCCGCCCGCGGAGAATCCGGCATAGACCACCTGTTTCGCATCCAGCGCATTGGCCACGCGAATCATATCCAGACCGTTGCGGACATGCCGTCCGTCCCAAAACCGCGTGTTGCAGAAGTCCAGGGTCACGGTCGGGATGCCCTCGTCGGCGAGGGCTTGTGCCAGATCGGCCATGCGCTCCTGGCTACGGAGGAAACCATGGCCAAGGACGACCAGATCCTCGGTCCGCGCCGTCGCCGGTCGATAGAGGCGATAATGCAGCGCACAACCGGTCGCCGAGTCAACCACGCCGGTCTCGACGTGCCGGCCGGAACCATTCCCGGCCGACGCAAGAGACGCGGCGATCAACGCCTCGGCGACATCCTTGTCCAAGGGCGGCGTGTGTGCATCCTCCCGTGCGACCAGTCCGAAACAGCCCGCCAGGACCAGACAAACGCACAAAATCGTTGTAAACTTCACTTGACACTTAGCCCGTCACGTTGAATTGACATCTATTGCCCAGCGTCAACGCGAAATCGCGGAGACTGGCGGAGGATAGGCACCGAAGCGATGGCTCGGCTCGATGCCGAGGTCGATTCGCCCCTTAAACCGTGCCCGGTGCGCTATGCGTCTTTTGTTGGATCGGCTTGGCCGCGCCAGCTCCGACAACTGTCGGAGCTGGCGCGGTTTAAGGCGAATTCCGGATACCGTTATGCCAAGCTGCGCATCGGAGCGCTCCACGCAGAGGAGGCCGTAGCTTGTGCCGAGCCGTGCGAGGCACAACCAACAGCCGGCGGAAGTTGTGCTTCCTATCGTCAGCACAACCTACGGGTATGGCATTTCGCGGAAATCGTCAAATGCAAAGTGCGGCTGACTGACAACGGAAAAAACCTCCGTTGCCTGCGGCGTCGACCGCCGGAGAAGGGTCCTAATGGCTGAAACCACGGCAGTGAGCACAAGCGAGGCCCAAACGCCTGCGCCAGTGCAAACGAAGCCCATTCCGGAGGGTACGGGAGGGTTGTGCCTGGTGTTCGGCGCCAGCGGCTACATCGGCGGTCATTTGGTGCCGCGCCTGCTCGCCGAAGGACGGCGCGTGCGGGCGAGCTCGCGCAGCCGAGAGACGCTCGAAGCACGCGGCTGGCCAGCGGTGGAGATCGTACCGGCGGATGCACTTGCGCCCGAGACCCTGCCCGCAGCGCTGCAGGACGTCGAGGTCGCCTATTACCTGGTGCACTCCATGGCGGCGGGACGCGATTTCGGGCGTCTCGACCTGGAGGCGGCCGGCAACTTTGCCGATGCCGCTGCAAAGGCCGACGTGCGACGCATCGTCTATCTCGGCGGACTGGTCCCGGACGATGCCGTGAGCGAGCACATCGTCTCGCGACGCGACACGGGTGAGGTGCTGCGCCGCGGATCGGTCCCCGTGACCGAGATCCGCGCCGGGATCATCGTGGGCCCGGGCTCGGCGGCGTTCGAGGTGATGCGCGACCTGGTCTATCATCTCCCGGTCATGGTTACGCCGCGCTGGGTGCGCGCCAAGTCGCCGCCCGTCGCGCTGGAGAATCTGCTGGTCTACCTTGTCCGGCTGCCCTGGGTTGAAGAGGCTGCGTCCCTGAGCCTGGACACCGCCGGCCCCGAGACCCTGACCTACACGCAGATGATGTACATCCTGGCCGACGCGGCGGGCAAACGCCGCCCCTGGATCATCCCGGTCCCCGTGCTGACACCGGGGCTCTCGGCGCACTGGCTGCGCTTCATCACCTCGGTGCCGACGAACGTGGCGCGCGCCCTGATCGAGGGTCTGCGCCATGACTTCTACGCCGACGATGCCGCAGCACGTCGGCTGGCCCCTCAACGCCTCCTGGGGTTTCGCGAGGCTGTGGATGCCGCGTTCGCGCTGGAGCGCAGCGGCGAGCCCATCACGCGCTGGACCGAGGGGGCCTTCGCCGTGCGCAATCAACGTATCGATTACGCCTACTATGCCAAGCGCGCCTCGGGCACGTCCGAGACCCGCGCGGATCCGGCGGCGGTCTGGCGACTGGTGTCCGCGATCGGCGGGGACAACCGTTATTACTATCTGGATACGCTCTGGTCGATCCGCGAGTGGATGGATTGGGCCATCGGCGGCCCCGGACGCAAGCGCGGTCGACGCCATTCGCAAGAGGTGCGTACGGGCGACCGCATCGATCACTGGAAGGTGCTCGGCGCCGAACCCGAGAAACGACTCACCCTAGCCTTCGGCATGCGCGCCCCCGGCGCCGGCGTGATGGAATTCGATCTGACCCCGTTGCCCGACGGGGGCACGCGCCTCACGGCGACGGCCTACTGGCACCCGGCCGGGGTTTGGGGACTGCTCTACTGGTATTCACTCGAGCCCATTCACCGCTTCGTCTTCAAAGGACTCACGCGTGAGATCTGTCGCCGCGCCGAGCGGGATCAACGCAGACCACACCCGATCGAAAGCCGTACATAACGAGGTTTTATCGACATGGATACAGGTAAGGATTCGGCACTTCCGCAACCGCACGGCGCGGCCAAGACCGGCAAGGTCGCGCTTCCGGCCGCGCTCGATGCCCCGCGGCACGATCTGGCGACCGAGCACGGCGGACGCATTCATTACTACGCGGACACCTCGGCCACCGGCCGGCCGCTGGTCTTGGTGCACAGCATCAATGCCGCACCCAGCGCCTTCGAGATGAAGCCGCTGTTCCAGCAGTATCGCTCGCAGCGGCCCGTCTATGCGCTCGACCTGCCGGGTTTCGGCCACTCCGATCGCAGCGACCGGCGTTACTCGCCGAGCCTCTACGCCAACGCCATCGTCGATTTTCTGGAGAAGGTGGTCGGCAAGCCCTGCGATCTGGTCGCCTTCTCGCTCGGCTGCGAGCTCGCCGCGCAGGCAGCACTGATTAAGCCGGAGCTGATCGAGTCCTTGATCCTGATCTCCCCGACCGGATTCAGCGCGCGCCGGCTGCCGACCGGCCAGGCCGCCGAGCGCGCCTACAAGGTGCTGAGCGTGCCGGTGGTGAACGACGGGCTCTTCGCCCTGCTGACCTCGCGGCCGAGCATCCGCTTCTTCTACAAGCAGGCCTTCCACGGCGCCATCCCTCCCGAGATGATCGATTACGCCTACGCGACATCGCATCAGCCGGGTGCGAAGTTTGCGCCGCTCTACTTCCTGTCCGGTCAGTTGTTTACCCCGAACGCACGCGAAAGCGTCTACGCGAGCGTGACTCAGCCCGTGCTGGTGCTCTACGATCGCGATCCGAACATCGACTTTCATGAGCTTCCGGACTTCCTGAGCCATCATTCGAACTGGCGGGCCGAACGTATCGCGCCGACACGCGGACTGCTCCAGTGGGAGCAGCCGGCGCAAACGGCGGCTGCGATCGATCGCTTCTGGTCGATCCCTCAGGCCGCCTGAGCTTTTCGAGGATGCCGAGTCCCGGTGCGACGCGTGTCGCCGCACCCGGGGCCGAGACACCAGACCGCCGGCGCTTCAGACTCACTCATGCTTGCACCGCTCAAGACCCTCGAGCAGATCCTCGCGCGCCTCGCCGAGACGATGGACAGCCTACCGCTCACGCGTTCCGAGGGGTTCGTCTCCCTCGTCCTGGAGCTGCCTCAAGCCCTGGCGATCGCACCCGAGATCCCGGGCCCGCAGTTTCAGTTCGCGCACAATCATCGCGGCGAGGTGCGTGCGGGCTACGGCATCGCCGGCGAATGGACCGCGCAGGGCGAGGCGCGTCTTCAGACCTTGCGCACGGCCGCCAAACGGATGTCGGCGCACTGGGAACATCTCGACCCGGACGAGACCGGTTTCTCGGGGTTCGCGATGCTCGGCTTCGCGTCCTCGCCCATGCCCGATCCATCGGCCGAGTCGGGTACCATGCCCAACGCACTGCTCTGGCTTCCGGAGCTTGCGCTGTCCTCGCGCGCCGGTCAGGCGGCGGTCATCCTCTCGACCGCGTTGCCGGTCGGACGCGAGGAGGTCTTTGCGCGCTGGAAGGATCGGCTGGAGCAGATCATCCCGCGGCTGAATCAGCCGGCGCTCGATCCGCTGACGCCGGCGCGGCTCGATCAGGGGTCGACCGAGCCGGATGCGGCACGTTGGCAGGACCTCGTCTTGTCCGCCCTCGAGCAGATCGAGCAGGCGCATCTGGAGAAGGTCGTCGTCTGTCGGCGACTCAGACTCGAGGGCCATCGGCGCTTCGATCTGACCCGGTTGAACGCCGCTCTCGCCTATCTCTTTCCCTCTTGTCAGGTGGTAACGATCCGCCGACACGCGACCAGTTTCGTCGCGGCCACGCCCGAGCGCCTCTTCACCCAACAGCGCGACCGAATCGAGGTGGACGCGATCGCCGGAACGGTCTGCCGCGCGGCGAGTGCCGATCGCGATGCCGAGCTCACAAGCGCCCTGCAGACCTCGCGCAAGAATCTGCACGAGCATATGGTCGTGGTCGATGCCGTCACGGATGCGCTCAATCATTGCAGCCGTCACGTCGAGCCGCCGGACGGACCTCGGGTCATGCAGCTCAACAACGCGCAACACCTCTGGAGCCTGGTGCGCGCCGAGCTCGACCCCGGTATGGACGTCTTTCAGCTCGCCGAGCTGCTGCATCCCACCCCGGCCACCAACGGTCATCCCTGCGAGCTGGCACGCGCCTGGCTGCGGCGCTCCGAGCCGATCCAACGCGGTTGGTATACCGGGGCAGCCGGGATCATCGCGCCGGATCTCACCGGCGAGCTCTGGGTCCTGCTGCGCTGCGCCGAGATCCAGGACAACACGGCGAATCTCTACGCCGGGGCAGGGATCGTCGCGGGCTCCGATCCGGACTCCGAGTGGCAGGAGACCGAGCACAAGCTCGCGGCCATGTCGACGGCACTCCAGTTCGCATGAGCGACACCGAGACGCCCGATCAGGGTTGTCGCAATCTACGTTGGGCGCTGGCGCTCTTTGATGGCCTGGTGCGCGGCGGGGTGCGTCGGGTGGTGCTCTCGCCCGGCTCGCGCTCGACGCCGCTGGTGATGGCGGCCCAACGACAACCCTTCATTGAGCTCACTCCCATCCTCGACGAGCGCAGCGCCGCCTTCTTCGCATTGGGATTGGCGCAGGCATCGGCTCGGCCGGTTGCGCTCGTATGTACCTCGGGCAGCGCCCTCGCCCATTGGTTTCCGGCCGTGATCGAGGCATCCGAGTCCGGCTTTCCGCTGATCCTGCTCTCGGCGGATCGCCCGCCCGAGCTGCGCGGCTGGGGTGCGAACCAGACGATCGATCAGACGCGTCTCTTCGGCGGATTCACGCGCGAGTGTCATGATCCGGGTCCGGCCGAAGAGGGCCCGGACGCGCTCAAGGCGATCCGTGCGCTCGGCCTGCGCGCCGCGCTCGTCAGTCGGGGTCCGCGGCCCGGTCCGGTGCATCTGAATCTCCCCTTTCGCGAGCCGCTCGTGCCGGGGCCATCCTGCACGGCCGAGCCGCTCGGACCCTTAGAAGGGCCTGAAAGCGGCCCGCATGAAGCATCCGAGGCTCATTCGTCGGGGACGGATCAGGTGCGTTCCTTCGACACATCACAGTGGCCGCGAGGGCTCACGACACTCCTCGGCGGACGCGGGATCATCTCCTGCGGTCCGATGACGCCATCGGACGCAGCGGCCGAGGCCATCTTCGCCTGTGCCGAGCGGCTCGACGCCCCGGTCTTGGCCGACCCGCTGTCCGGCCTGCGCTTCCGGCCGGCGCGTGGCGCTCGGATCACGCGGTACGATAGCCTCCTGCGCAATCCCGAGGCCGCGGCGTTGCTGAAACCGGACTGGGTCGTCCGCTTCGGCGGGGCACCCGTTTCCAAGACGCTTGCCGGCTGGCTGGAGGCCGTCCCCGCCATCCTGGTCGATCCGGCCGAACGCTGGACCGATCCGACCCATGACGTCATGGCCCGGATCACCGCGGACCCCATGGCGTTCTATCGCCTGCTGCAGTCCGACGGTATCGGCGGCCAAGGGAACCGCAGCTCGGACGGGGCCTGGATCGGGCGCTGGTCCGCCGCGGAGGAGACGCTCGACCGGCTCACTCGCGCCTTCCTGGAGCAGTCGCCTTGGTGCGAGGGTCATCTCATCGTCGATCTGCTGGAACGTCTCCCCGCGGGGGACGGTCTCTTCTGCGCCAACTCGCTGCCGATCCGTCAGCTCGACACCTGGTCGGGACACTCGGAGAAGTCGCTGCGGGTCTTCGGCCATCGCGGCGCGAGCGGGATCGACGGACAGAGCTCGACACTGGCCGGGCTGAACGCAGGCCGGGCGGAGCCGACACGCGGCGTCACCGGACTTTTGGGCGATCTGTCCTTTATCCACGACCTCAGCGGTCTGTTGCTGATGGAGAGACTCGACCGCCCGTGCATTGTCTTGAATAATGGCGGCGGCCGTATCTTCGACGCTTTGCCGCAGCGCGGCCTGGCGGGGTTCGATCCGCTTTGGCGAACGCCGCAGCGCGTGCAGCCGGATGCCCTCGCGCGGGCCTTCGGGCTCAAGCATCGGTCGGTCGAGGATGCCTCGGGTTTCGTGCAGGCATGGACCGAGGCGATGGACGCCGGCGTGCGCGGAGAGCCGGCCGGACTCATCGAGGTCCGTCTGGATGCGGAGCTGAGCCTGCGCACGCACCGCGTGTTCTGGAACGGCGTTCGCGAGCAATCCATCATCGAGAGTGAATGAGGTTACAAGGTGTCGTCAGCGTTGAGTCAAGAGGCCGGTCAGACCGAAGTCGCGGGACCGAGCCCGGTCGTTTGGGAGACGCCCCCCGGCGACCTCTACCAAGACATCCTCTACCAACAGGCGGAACAGATCGCGAAGATCACCATCAACCGGCCCGAGGTGCGCAACGCCTTTCGGCCGCAGACGGTGCGCGAGCTGATCGACGCCTTCCGTCGCGCACATCTGGATCCGCGTGTCGGCGTCATCATCCTCACCGGCGCGGGCGACCTGGCCTTCTGCTCGGGCGGCGATCAGCGCATCCGAGGCGACGAGGGGTACCGCGACGAGGCCGGGGTCGAGCACCTGAACGTGCTCGATCTGCAGCGTCAGATCCGCACCATCCCCAAGCCGGTCGTGGCCATGGTCGCGGGCTATGCGATCGGCGGCGGGCATGTGCTGCACCTGATCTGCGACCTGACGATCGCGGCGGACAATGCCCGCTTCGGCCAGACCGGACCGCGTGTCGGCAGCTTCGACGGCGGTTTCGGGGCCGGACTCATGGCCCGCACCGTCGGACTGAAGAAGGCCAAGGAGATCTGGTTCCTGTGCCGCCAGTACGATGCGCAGGAGGCGCTCGCGATGGGGCTCGTCAACACCGTGGTGCCGCTGCGCGAGCTTGAGTCCGTGACGCTCGATTGGTGCCGTCAGATGAACCGGTTGTCCCCGACCGCGCTGCGTGTGCTCAAGGCATCCTTCAACGCCGACACGGACGGACTGGCCGGCATCCAGGAGCTGGCCGGCAATGCCACCGCGCTCTTCTACACGACCGCGGAGGGACAAGAAGGACGCGATGCCTTCCTCGAAAAACGCGAGCCTGATTTCGGCAAGTTCCCGCGGCGCCCTTGAAGTGTCGGACTTCGGGTCGAATCTCGCACTCTGGATCGCGGCGGCGCGTCCGAAGACCTTGGTGTTGGCCGTAGCCCCGGTCGTAGCCGGGATCGGGCTGGCCGTCTTTCAGACCGGACAGCTTGCCGCCGTCACGGCCGTGCTCACCCTGATCGCCGCGGTGTCGATTCAGATCGGTACCAATCTGCACAACGATGCCTCGGATTACGAGCGAGGAACGGACACGGCCGATCGTCTCGGCCCGCCACGGGCGACGGCCCAGGGCTGGTTCAGCGTCGAGCAGGTCAAGCGGGCTGCACACCTGGCGTTCGGACTCGCCTTCGTCATCGGGCTGGCCTTGGTGGTGCGCGGCGGATGGCCGATCCTCGCGATCGGGATCGCATCCCTGGTCGCGGGCTACGCCTACACCGGCGGGCCGCGCCCGATCGCCTACGGCCCGTTCGGCGAGATCTATGTGCTCTTGTTCTTCGGGCTCGCCGCCGTGGGCGGGACCTATTATCTCCAGACCTTGAGCTTCGATTGGCCGGCAATCATGGTCGGTATCGCCCTGGGTCTGCCGGCCGCCGCGGTCTTGTTGCTGAACAATTACCGGGATCTGGAAACCGATCGCATCGCAGGACGGCGTACCCTGTGCCACCATCTGGGCCGACCGAAGGCGCGTGTTTTGTATGGCCTGCTGCTTCTGGCATCGATTGCGATCCTGCTCTTCAGCTTCGGCCCGGCCATCGCATGGCCGCTACTGGTCGCCGTCCCGCTCGGCGGTCTTCTGACCCTCAAGCTCGTTCGCGGCGCAACCGGCAAGCAGATCAATCCACTCCTGGGACAAACGGGACTCTTCCAAGCGGCCGTGACGGTGCTGCTGCTCGTCGGATTCGGTCTGAGCCGGATCTAAACCGCGTCCTGAGCGACATGCGTCATTTTCATTTTGCGTTTAGCTTCGGAGATGTCCTCGGTCTCGGTGAGACGCGGTTTGAAATTTAATGTTTTTTAATACTTTAAACCGCGCCGACTCCAGCGTTCGTCGAAACCGCCGGGGCCGATCCCATCCAAAAACATCGCATACCGCACAGGGCGCGGTTTAGGATGATGGATCATCTCCGGATCGATCGACTCCGGATCCGTCCGTATGACTTGCCGCTGCGTCGCGACTGGCGCAGTGCGCGGGGCGTTTTTCAACAACGACGCGGCTGGCTGGTGTGTGCCGAGACGAATGGTGCAATCGGTTTCGGAGATTGTGCGCCGATACCTGTGGCGGGAACCGAGGATCACGGGGCGGCCGAGTCCGCATTGTTGAATGCTTGTGCCTGCGCGCCCGGCAGATCGGTGGGCGAGCTCCTGCAGTTGCTGGACGATGGATTCGCCGCGACGCCGGCCGCGCGCTGCGCGCTCGAGTGCGCACTGCTCGACCTCCTGAGCCAAGCGGAAGGCGTTCCCTTGAGAAGGCTGTTGGCCAGCGATGCATCGGATGCTGTTCCGGTCAACGGGATCCTCGGCGCGCTGGAGGCCCTGACGGTGGCGGATCTTCAACAAGCCGCAGAGGGAGGTTTTCGGGTGGTCAAACTCAAGGTCGGCGTCGCAGAGCCGGCCTCGGAGATTGCCCGGCTGAGGGCGCTCGCACCGGTCCTGCCGACCGACATGCGTCTTCGGCTCGATGCCAACGGGGCTTGGGGCTATGACGTGGCTTGCCGAATACTCGATCAGCTCTCGGATCTACCGATCGAATCTCTGGAAGAGCCGCTGAGCATCCCTGAACCGAGCCGGCTGCGTGCGCTTCAGGAACGAGCGCGCTTTCCGCTCGCGCTCGACGAGAGCCTGGCCGCTTTGCCTGCAGGTGTGGACATCGGGGAACTAGGCGTGAAGCGCATCGTCATCAAACCGGCCGTCGTCGGCGGGCTGCGATCCGCGCTCGACCTGTCCCGACGTGCCGCCACGGCCGGCGTCGAGGTGGTCGTCACCGGCGTCGTCGAGAGCGCCGCCGGACTCTGGCCGACCGCTCAGCTGGCCGCAGCCACCGGCAGCAGACTCCCGCACGGACTCGCCACCGCCGACTGGCTGGCCGAGGATCTGGGGGTCCCGCCGCGTTTGAACGCCGGGATCCTGTCGCTCTGCGAACGACCGGGTTCGGGATTCGCACCGTATCCTGACCTGCACCCTAACCCGGAGTAAGACCGTAACCAAGAAGCTTTCGATCGACCTGCCCGCATGACGACACACCTGGATCCGGAGCTCTGGTCGCTGATTCGCTTGGCGCTCCATGTCGGCTTCTTCTTTGCTGCCGCCTATTTGCTCCGGTCGATGTTCGACGCCCGCTGGGACACCGAGCTACGACATCTGCCGCGCGCGAAATGGTCCGCGCGGGTTCCGATCGTTCTCTTGACCCTCCTGTTCACCGGGATCCTGGTCTATCAAGCGACATGGCAGCTGATCGGCACCTCTCGCCCGCAATTCATCGCGTTCATGCAGTTGCACGACAGGCGCGAGCTGAACCCGGCCCATCGGATCCAGCGCGGGCGGATCCTGGATCATCGCGGCGAGGTGCTCGCCTACAGCGAGGAGATCCTCGGGCAGGTCTATCGCCTCTATCCCGACGGGCCTGCCTTCGCGCATGTGGTGGGGTATAGCGACCCCTGGTTCGGGGCTTCCGGGATGGAGTCGGTGGCGAATGTGCGACTCAACGGCGGCGCGCCGGACGGACTCGGCGATTGGGGGAAGCTCGGTCGCCAGCTCGTGACGCAGGAGAAGCGCCCGCGCGGCCAGGACCTGACACTCACGCTCGATGCCGAGCTCCAGCGGATGGCCTTCGGTCTCCTCGAGGGCAAGCAGGGGGCGATCGTGCTTTTGCGGCCCGACGACGGGGCGATCCGCACACTCGTGAGCGCACCCTCCTACGATCCCAACCGGATCACCCCGGCGCTCTTCCAGGATTCGGGTCCGGGCGCCGCCTTGTTGAACCGCGCCACTCAGGGTCTCTATCCACCGGGCTCGAGCTTCAAGATCCTGCTTGCCGCCTTGGCGCTGGAGAAGGGTTTCTCCGGGACGCTGGATTGTCCTGCGGACGGCTTCACGACCTCTCCGCGCTATCGAAAGATCCGGGACCATGAGTACTATACGGCCAGGAACAGCGGGACGGCTTGGGCGGGACACGGGCGCCTCGACCTCGCCACGGCGTTCGCCCGATCTTCGAACGTCTTTTTCGCTCAGCTCGGCGTGCGCTACGGGCACAACGCCTTTTTCGCCATGACTGAACGGATGCAATTCAATCGACGGATCGTCCTGCATGAGACGCCCTATGGAGCCTGGTCGATGCGCACGGGCGAGATCCAGCGACTCGATACCTCGGACCAATATGGACTCGCCCAGATGTCGATCGGTCAGGGCGCCGCTCTTGTGACACCGGCACACATGGCGCTCATTGCGTCCGCCGTCGGCAACCGGGGCCTCGCCGTCAGACCGCGATTGATCGAGACGGACGCACCCGCACCCTTGGCCTATTTCATGAGCACATCCGTCGCCGAACGCCTATCGGCCATGCTGCGGCAGGTCGTGATCAGCGGGACCGGCCGCGGGATCGACACCCATCGACTCGCGATCGCGGGAAAAACCGGAACCGCCGAGAACCCGCAGGGCGCGTCGCATAGCTGGTTTGTCGGCTTTGCACCCGCCGATCGCCCTCAACTTGCGGTGGCTGTATTGGTCGAGCATGGCGGCTACGGGTCCGCAACCGCTGCGCCGATCGCGCGGGATCTTCTGTTGCGAGCGGTCGATCTGGGGTTGATCGAGTGAGTCGGGCAAACGGCCCCATCGACGTCGCGGACACCTGGGATCTACGCGCGCCCGAGCGCGCGCTCCTGGCCTGGTGCGTCGTCTGTATCGCGCTTGGATTCGTCATGCTCTGGGGCTCGACGCACGTCGGCGGCGGGGTGCTCGACAGACTCGACCTCCTGCCGCTCGGGTTCTACGCCCTTTCGCTACTGACGCTGCATCTCATGCTGGTGACGGCACGATTCAGGGGTGATCAACTCATCCTCGTCGCCGTCGCCTTTCTATCGGGATTCGGGATGCTTGCCCAATACCGGATGGGAACCTTCGAAACCGAGGGGACGATCTCGCTCAACCTGCTTCTCTTTCCGATCGGGCTGGTCCTGATGGGAGCAACCGCCATCATCCTCATGCGCGGGCGTTATCAAGCGCTCACGCAGGGGCATTGGATTTGGGTCTGGGCCGCGCTCTCGCTCGGGCTCTTGGCGGTCTTACTGATGTTTGGCCAGCGCTTTCGCGGCGGCGTTTATGCAGCCGGCTTGTTCACGCCGAGCGAGATCTTGAAGGTGACCATCTTGCTGTTCGTGGCGGGCTTTGTCACCCGCAACGAAAAGTCACTCGGCGCTTGGGGAAAGGGTTTGCCGCTGCCGCCATGGCGGGCCTTGCTGCCGCTCGCCGGTTTCTGGCTGGTGCTGGCCGGACTCTTGGTCGTCAAACGCGACCTCGGACTCTTCATCATTCTGAGCATCGCCTTGCTGACGATGCTCTTTGTCGGAACCGGGCGTTTGGGCTACCTGCTCTTCGGCGGGATCGGCGCGGTCGCACTCGCCGGGGTTGTCTTGAAGGTTCTGCCCCACGGGGAGCGGCGAGTGACGGCTTGGCTAGAGCCTTTCCGTGATCCCACGGGAGGGAGTTGGCAGGTCCTTCAGGGATTGTCCGGAATGTACTCAGGGGGACTCTGGGGAGAAGGATTCGGACGCGGCAGCCCCGAATATACCCCCATCGCCCAATCGGACTTCATCTATTCGGTGATTGGAGAGGAATTGGGGTTCGCGGGATGCGCGATCGTGATCGTCTTTTTCCTGATCCTGTTCGGCCGGAGCCTGCTGGTCGCATCCCGAGCACCCGACAACTATGGCCGAACGGTCGGGATCGGACTCATGACGGTCCTCGCAACCCAGACCTTCCTCAATATCGGCGGCGTCACCAAGTTCGTGCCGCTCACCGGCCTACCCTTGCCCTTCATCAGTCACGGCGGAAGCAGTCTGATCACGGGATTCATCGCTATAGGCATACTCCTGGCCATCTCCGACGGTCAACCCGCAGCACCGCCGAGGAATCGGATTGCGAAGCAGGCGAAGGGGGTTCCGAAGCATGAGGTTCGGAGCGCGCGTCGGAGTTCGGGGAACTAAGGTGATTTCCGGTAAAGGATCTACCGGTTTCTGAAATCTCTCACGGAGCGCACGCAGGAAAGATCTTGGATTCTCCGTGACCTCCGCGTCTCCGTGAGAGAACTTCCCACAACCGCCGGCGTCCTCTTTCCGCTGGCATAAAAAAACCCCCGCCGTGAGGCGGGGGTTTGGGTGTAAGGCCCTGGCGGTGACCTACGTTCGCATGGGGAGGCCCCACACTATCATCGGCGAGACACCGTTTCACGTCTGAGTTCGGGATGGGATCAGGTGGTTCCAGTGTTCTATGGCCGCCAGG
>NZ_JBBWVD010000054.1:0-24509 GCF_041903745.1 Thiocapsa sp. C2-2m
TGCTGATTCCGGCCTTCCTCTGCGAACTCACAGCCCCGGTCATCCGCGAGGCGATGGCATCGGTGCGCACCATCGATGTCGAGCGGTGGGTCCACACGCACCTCGGGCCCTCCATGCTCGCACGCCGTCGGCGTGCCCTGAGACCGGCCATGAAAACTGCATGAACATTTCTCGGCCTTCCGATGGGAAATTGAACAGCCTAGGCGCCGCGCCAGACCTCTGTTTCAAGCGATTCACGACTCACGACCTCGCCGGCATGGCGTGCAAGATACACCAGAACGTCCATGGCCAGTGGTTCCAGGTGGACGCACTTATCCCCCCGCCTGACCAGGCTTTCATGGGGAGAGACCCACGAGTCCCCCAGGTAAAAACCATTGCGACCAATTTCATTCATAGCGTTTCGTTATACACTTGGCCGTCCCGGCTGTGCCGTGCCAGAACAGGCTATTGCTCGATGGAATCCATTGTACATAGGGTGAAAATGGGAAAAATGGGGGACTGAGGCTCTCGACCTCTGGTCTACCGCCTCGTGGCGCTGGTGCGCCCACACGATTTTTTCGCGCCATGCGCCTCGCGCCTTCGGAACGCTGTCGCCCATCAGGTCGTCGACCGCGCGCGCCTCGCCGTCCTCGAAGCGAACGCGCACCAGCTTCGGTTCACGCCGCGTGGCCGGATCCCAGGATGCGCGACCGTGGGGCCGTGTCGCCCAGGAGCCACGCAGAGCGACAATCGCGTCCCCTTCGAGATCGGGCGACAGCGCACCCCGGCGAACGAAGGCGATGGCCATCGGGGCGCTGCGGGCGGGGAACGTGGCCGTCGTCGAGGCGGCCATCGATCACCTCAACCGCATCGTCACCCCGTTCTCCGCGCCCTGGGTGCGCACCGTCTCCATCGGCTGGGGGGAGTTAGCTGCCCGAACCGGGACTTTGCCCACGTTTGCACGCTCTGGCCAGCCTATCCTCCGGTGAATGGAAGCGATCGCGGATGCGGGCAAAGCCGCGTGTGGTAACAGGCCAAGCGAGGGCCGTGCGCTTGATCACTACCGGCGCCGCCGCCCGACGGAGATGGTGTTCTACCAGCTGGTGCAGGAGCACCTCGAAACCTTCCTCGCCCTGGCCGACGATCCGACGGGGCCAGGGTTACCCGGATACGTGGAGCGGGATTTCCGCAAGTATCTCGACCCCAACGACCGCTATGCGACATCAATCTGCCAGTCACGAAGCGTAACTGATGGTCCGGTTATGGCCGTTTGCTGCCGTTAGGGTCGCCTGAACCGACCCAAGACCAGCTGGAGCGCAGGCACCCGCAACAGCGGCGGACGAATCCGGCAGGGTCAGCGCTGACTGTCCTGAGAGATTTTCGTGGAATAGAATAAGCGACAACCGGCGGTTGCGAGCGCCTCGTCTTCGGCGTCACTCTCCCCGCGATCGGCCGTAAGGCCGTACTCGGATTGACGCTGCATCCACTCCCGTTCCGTCTCGGATTCTCGGGGAACTGATTGGCGAACGCGGTCGGGTCGCCGGGCCGTCCGATCTCAATGAGGTCCGCAGCTTTCGCCGACCGATGGGATCGCCATGATCTCCAAGAGCAAGGGCTGGTGATTGCGCAGCGTCGCGGTGATGGCCGTGTAGAGGGTGACATCATCGTCGACCGGCTCCTCTCCGTCGCCGCTCCAGCCACCGAACCAAGCGGTGGCGAATCCGATCAGCCAGGCGAGTTGAAGTTTGAGATGTCCAAGCGGGGGCAGATGTCGGGGGTCGAGCGGAGCGGTGAAGGAGAGAGCGCCGAGGGCGAACCAGTCGTGGTCATCGTCATGTTCGGGATCATCGGTCGCGTCGAGGGGTCGGGTGCGCGAGGTCCAGCGGCAAGGATCCATGTCCGAGTATCCATATCCGTTTCGTTGACGGGCGGAGTCTAGACCGCTTTCCGCGGTTTTTGAAGTGGATCCTGTTCCGCCGGATCCGGTGGACACGGGGCAAGCGTCGGAGCGCCATCAGGATTCGGCGCGATCTTCCAGTTGCTCGTAAATCCGTCCGGGTGTCTTCCGGTTGCCCAGGCTGAGCCAGCGCGTCTTGCGTCAGGCGGCGACTGCAGAGACCATCGGACCTGGAACCCACACAAGCGCCACGCCACCTGGAGCCCCTTCATGCCCGAACCCGATAACATCATCGCAGAGCCTCTGGAAACCTTTTCGATGGAGCCGCGCGCCGGCTTCACTCGCTGCGGCAACGGCGAGACGGCGCTGCAGACGATCGGCTCGCACAGCGTCCGCGCCGGGGCGGACCTGGCAGGCCATCCGGTGGACCTCTCCCGATGTTGGTCTTGATGCCGGAGGGCGTGTTTCGGCAAGGCTTTCGGCTGGCGCTCTGGGGTTGCGTCCTGGTGGTGGCCTGGCTTGCGTTCGCGTCGGGCACCGAGCCCGCGAGCTTTTCGTGGGACAAGGCCAACCATGTGCTGGCCTTCTTCGTCATGGCTGCCCTGGCGGACGGCGGTTATCCGGGTCGCGACCGGGAGTTGCCCCGCTGGGGGCTGCTGCTGGGCTATGGGGTCGTCATCGAGTTGGCGCAGTGGCCACTGCCGTATCGCGAGTCTTCCTGGCTCGATCTGGTCGCGAACCTGGTCGGCGTCCTGCTCTATCTTGGCCTGCGCGCCTGGGTCGGCTGGCGCGTTCGGCGCCCGCATGGGGCAGTTCGCAGTCGGTCGTGATGACGGGGCTCAGCGTCGCTGATCATGCGTCGCGCCGACTCTGTGCTGGTCACAGCGACCGAACCGCGGACCTGCCCCCGGATCGGCCACCGATCGACCACGCCGTACCACGCGGCGAACTGCAGGAGACCTCGGGGCCGTGTCACGGAATTCGAGCTCCGCTTCAACGAACGTGGGTGTCGGCCGCCGGACATCCTTGGTTATACTGCCGGCGGCAATGCATTGTGGGACCCCCGTCGGACACGTCCACTGCAGGTCGCTCGGGGGCGCCAGCCCGTCCCATGGAGTGCCTACCGATGCTCCCCCAAGATCTTCACATCCATACGACTTGGTCCTCCGGCGATAGCGCGGTGGTCCCCGAGCAAACGGTTGACCTGATCGCCCGACTCGGCCACGCGAGTACGGTGGGCATCAGCGACCATTTCGAGCACATCCACGACCGCTTCGACGCCTACGCAGCGGCCGTGCGCGCCGCCGGGTTGCATGTGGGCACGGAGGTGGACGGTCACGCATGGGTCTCGCCGGCTTTGCAGGTCGCCTGCGACTACCGAATCTTCCATTGCTACGATCGCGATGCGGACTACCGGGCCCTGGAGCGGCTGCTCGAGAGCGGCGACCCGGTCATCGTTGCTCATCCCAATGCCCTCGACACCAACCTCGACCGGGTTCCCCCGCAGTGCCTGGTGGAGATCAACAACCGCTATGTCTGGCGTTGCGACTGGGAGCGCTTTTACGGGCCCTACGTGAACCGCTTCGAGTTCGTCATCGGCTCGGACGCCCACCAACCCAACTGGATCAACCAGACCGTCGCCCGCCATGTCGCGGCACAACTCGGGGTGCGCGAACGTCTGCTCTTTCAGCGCTGATCCCGATCGATTCCAAGCGTTCGGGACGGGAACGGCCGGCACCCTTAGCTCGGCCTTGACCGGCCCTCCAGCCCTCACTAACCTCGGATCCCGGACCACGCTGAACGCGCGGAGGTTCGAATCTCCTGCACGTCGGTCGGTCCCGCCGCAACAAAGCCATCTTTTTCCGCGAGGTCACCAACTCCGATGAGGATCTGGGTCCTTCGCCTTCTGTACGGCGTCGCCTCGGTCGTTTTGACCACTGTCGTCGCGGCCTGGTTGCTGATTCGCGGCAGTCTGCCGATGCTGGACGGCGAGTTTCCCGTTGCGGGTCTGGATCACCCCGCGAGCATCGAACGCGATGAACAGGGGATCCCGACGATTCGCGCATCGACCCGACGCGACTTGGCCTTTGCGACGGGTTTCGCGCACGGGCAAGATCGTTTCTTCCAGATGGACATGATTCGCCGCCAGGCTGCCGGTGAGCTCTCGGAGATGCTCGGCGCGGCGACGTTGCCGCTCGACAAGCGTCACCGCTTTCATCGATTCCGCGCACGTGCACGGGCCGCCGTCCAAGCACTGACGGTGACCGAGCGGGCCATCCTCGACGCCTATGCCGCCGGCGTGAATGCCGGTCTCGGGAGTCTGTCGGTGCGTCCTTTCGAATACCTGTTGTTGCGCGAACAACCGAAGGCATGGACGACGGAGGACACCATTCTCGTCGTCTACGCGATGTTTTTGCAGCTCAACGACGACAGGGCGCGAGGCGATGTGCAACGTGGGCTGGCGAAATCGGTGCTGCCGACGAACGTCTATGCCTGGCTCTATCCAACCGGCACGAGCTGGGATGCCCCGATTCTCGGCGGACCGATCGCGGCCGTTCCGATCCCGGAGGCCGGTGACTATGCGATCCGGGACGTCGAGCTCATCCCGAATCCGGCGACAGAGCAGGACAGCCCTGCGCTCGCAGGCAGCAACAACTGGGCGGTCGGCGGTGCGCTGACCGATCACGGTCGGGCGCTGGTGTCGAACGATATGCACCTGGGCCTCTCGGTCCCGAACATCTACTACCGGGCTCGCCTGATCACGACGGGCGATGGCAAGCGAGACGTGACCGGTGTCTCTCTGCCCGGCACGCCTTTCGTGGTTGCCGGCAGCAACGGCCGCGTGGCGTGGGGATACACGAACAGCTACGGCGACTGGTCCGACGTCGTCGTGCTCGGGCCGGGTGCAACGGCCGGGACGTATCGAACGCCGGACGGCGACGAGGCGTTTGTCGTGCATCGGGAGTGGATCAACGTCAAGCAGGCGGATCCTGTCGAGTACAAGATCCGGGAAACCCGCTGGGGACCCGTCGACGACCGCAATCGATTTGCCGGCAGCGAAGTGGCGGTGCGCTGGCTCGCCCACAGTCCTCGGGCCGTCAACCTGAAAATCCTGGGGCTCGAAACGGTTGCGAAGCTCGATGCTGCACTCGACGTCGCGAATACGATGGGCATGCCGCCACAGAATTTCGTGGCGGGCGATGCGCACGGCAATATTGGCTGGAGCATCGCCGGGCAGATCCCGGTGAAGGGTGGATACGATCCGATGGTTCCCGCCGACTGGAGCAATGGGAGTGGATGGACGGGCTGGCTGGATGCGGCCGACTATCCGCGCGTCGTCAATCCGGAGTCGCAGCGGATTTGGACGGCGAACGCGCGCGTCGTCGATGGTGACGCGCTGCAGAAGATCGGGGATGGCGGCTACGACATTGGCGCACGGGCGAAGCAGATCCGGGACCGGCTCTTCGAGAAAGACCGCTTTGCGCCGGAGGACATGTTGAAGATTCAGCGCGATCACGAGGCGCTGTTCCTCGGCCGCTGGAGAACATTGCTGCTCGAGGTGCTCGCCTCCGGCGGACGCGAGATGGAGGAGTATCGGTCACTGGTGGAGAACTGGATTCCCGCAGCGTCCGCCGATTCCGTCGGCTATCGACTGGTACGTGCGTTCCGATTGCAGGTGCGGCAGAACGTGTTTTCTGCGCTGACGACTCCGGTGAGGGATTTCCACGGAGAGAACGCGGATCTGCTGATCAGTCACCAGTTCGAGGCGCCTTTGTGGTCGATTCTGACGGAGAAGCCACGGCATCTGTTGCCCGCGAACGTCGAGAGCTGGGACACACTGATGCTCGCCGCGGTGCGCGAAAACATCGACAGCTTCGAGAAGCGCTTCGAGGGTGCCCTGTCTGAACGAACCTGGGGCGAGATGAATACCGCGCACATCGCCCACCCGATCAGTCAGGCCATTCCGTGGCTGGCCGGATGGCTGGACATGCCGCGCGAGGCGCTGCCGGGCGATGCGAACCTGCCGCTCGTGCAGAGTCCGGTCGTCGGTGCCTCGCAGCGGTTCTCCGTTTCACCCGGTGACGAGGCAAAGGGTCTCATGCAGATGCCGACCGGGCAAAGCGGCCATCCGATGTCGCCTTTCTACCGAAGCGGCCATGACGACTGGGTGTCCGGTGCGCCAAGCCCGTTCCTGCCGGGTCCAACGCGCCACCAACTGATGCTGCAACCTGCTCGCTAGGCGCGATTGCGCGGTGCGCGTATGGGGCATCGATGCCGTAACGGCAGACGACGCGCTCCCGGACATGGATGGCTGCACAGGTTCCCGCCACATCCAAGCGCAGCGACTCGGCGACAGCAGCCGACTGCCGATCGTCGGACGTGTATCCGGGGACTCTCGGAGGAGCCGGGAACAACCCGAGCCCTGCGCTTGGCGAGATCCGGTGCCGTTGAAGCCGGTCAGTCGCCCCGCCTTGTTCGATGCGCTCCAACCGTGGCTCGGGATCGCACCGAACGGCGTGCCGCCGCCATCCGTCGCGGGGCAGATCGAAGCCATGCCCCTAAAAAGCGCAGGTAAACCTTGCCTCGAGACCCGAATGCAGACCACGCGCGCCATGCGCCGCAGGGTCCACGCGGGTGAATTTTTGTGGCCGAAACTGGCTCGGTTCCGGTGGCCCTCGACAGCGGTTTCACCGCACACGGACCCGAACGCAAACAGCCCAGGCCGGTCGGCCGGGGCTGTGCGTATCACTCAAGCCGGATGCCCTGGCTCAGAGCGATTTCTTGCAGAAGTACCAGTCCACGCAGTCGTACTCGCCGCTCGCGACCCGTGCGTTCGCCTCCTCCACGCTGCCCGGCGGCGGGACGATGACCTGCTCGCCCGGCTGCCAGTTCTCGGGGGGTGGCCACCTTGTAGGCGTCGGAGGTCTGCATGGCCTTCACCAGCCGCAGGATCTCGTCGATCGAGCGGCCGTTGCTCATCGGATAGTAGAGCATGGCCCGCAGCACGCCTTGCGGGTCGATCCTCGCCCTGGAACTCCGACGGGTTCTCGCCCATCACGCCCTGCCATTGGGCTTGCGTCACCTCGTATTTGCCGATCCGGTACGGGGCGACCTGGACCGTGTGGACCGGCTTCTCGTCATCCGCGCAGTCACTGTCGCTTGGGCTGCACCCCATCTGGAATGATCCGCCGGGGATCGCCACAAGGGTCTCGGCGATGGTGCCGACCGGGCCTTGGCGGGGTACCGCAGCGGCCAAGCCAGCCCACTGATCCTGCCACCGCGTCGCCTCCGCCAGGGCCAGTGTCGCCTTGTCCGTCTCGCCGCGTGCCTTGGCGCGCTCGGCCAACTCACGATAGAGCGCGGCGCGGTCCTTCAGGAAGGCCAGCACCGGCGTGAGATCCTGCTGGGTCGCACGATCCAGGGCGCTGCGGGCCGCCGTCTCGTCGCCCCGGTTGAGGGCGGCGCGCGCCTGCTCGACCAGCGCCGGCGCTGAATTGATCCACAGGTTGTAGAGGACGCCGCCCACCATGAGCAGGGCCAGAACGGCAAGGATGCTGATGGTCCAGGCGTGCCGCCAGGGTGCGCGGACGGGCGACACCGGGGGCGGGGCGGGCCGCGGCGTGGGCGCCGGTCGCGGCTGGACCGGTGGGGATGGCGGCGTCGAAGGCCGCGACGGGGCGGGTCGTGGGCGCGCGGGCGGCGGGGCCGGACGCGCCTGGCGCTGCGCCGAGGGCGAGGGATAGACATCGAGTCCGCCAAGCACCTGACGGCGGGCGCACCAGGTGCAGCGACCCGCGCCGCCGTAGTACTGGTGTTGCGGATTGACCTTGCACACGACCAGACCTGCCTGGGCCTGGTCCAGGGCCTTGACCCAGTCCCGCGCGCCGGGACGTGCCGCGGGGTCGCGGTGGCCGGTGTGGAAGGCGGTGCGAAACAGCTCGCGCAGAGGCGGCGCCAGCTCGGCGAACAGGCCGTGCGGCGGGGGCTTGGCGCCGGCGCCGGGCACGAAGGGGAAGAGGCCGCGCTGGATGCGTTCGCCCAGATCGGATGGCGGACCCAGACCGCGATAGGGGTGACTGCCTTCCTGCAGGATCAGGAACAGGAGCACGGCCAGGGCGAAACGGTCATGCTCCTCAGTCCGACGCAGTTGGTGAAAGTCCTGACCCTGGATCTCCGGGGCGGTGTAATCGGGCTTGCCGACCGGACAGAGGTAGGTCGGGCCGCCGGGGTTGGGGACCTGGAAGGAGTCGGTGTCCACCACCGTGAGCAGCGCGGTGCGCTGGACCAGGATGTTGCTCTCGTTCAGATCGCCGATGCAGTAGCCCTTGGCATGGATGGCCGCCACCGCGGAGGCCAGATTGCGCGCCGCCACATGCAGATAGCGCCAGTGGAAACCGGGGACCTTGACGAGCCGGCTCTTGAGGTTGTAGAGGTTATGCAGGGCCACGCCACCGGTGATCCGGGGCATGACATAGCCGACGGCCCGGCCGCGGGCGTCGTGCAACAGGTCGCGCGGCCAGGCGATGGAGCAATGCCCCTGGGCGGCCGTGGGGTCGTCCGGCGGGTTGTCCACCATGCGCTCCAGCTTGCCGGGGCGCGGGTGCTTGGCGGGGTGATAGATCTTGACGACCAGGTCGTCGCGACGCGTAACCGTATAGACGGCGCCTTCCCCGCCGCGCGCCACCTCGGCGCCGAGGACGATGCGCTGCTGACTGCGGGCGAGTGAATAGACGGCTGGCAGCATGGGGACGGGTCCATCCGGCGACGGCGGGGCGCGGCCCGCGGGGGCGGCGCCGGGGCCGCGTTAGGCGGGCGGCTCCGAAACAGATGCGTCGGTCCACACCGCCAACGCCAGGGTCTTGTCGTCGTCGGTGCGGGCGCAGACGCGCTCGGACTCCAGCAGGTCGATCAGTTGCGCCGTGCGCCGCGCCGCGTCCGGCTCACCCCGCACGAAGTCGAAGAGTGGGTCGAAGAAGGGGGCGTGGGGGACGGGCGAGCGGCTGACCGGTCATGTCCAGGGCCAGCATCTGGAGCCCGTCGGAGAACAGTGCCAGGGCCTCCGGGGCGCCGTCCCGATAGGCGAACTGGGCCTCTTGCAGACAGGTCTCGGAGATCAGGAAGACCGTCTCGTTGATGTATTCGCCGCGCGACGGCACGATGAGTAGGGCCAGGGCGTCGGCCGCGCCCGCCGAGTGCGGGCGGTAGACGATGGCCCCGTCGCCGACCTGGATGCCGATGAGCGCCGTCGGGGTGACCAGGGCCAGCAGAAAGGTGCAGGCGAGATCGCGCGTGGAGCAGCCCAGGCGCCCGGCCTCCGCCGTCAGGGCGGCGCGCAGCTCCGCCAGCAGGTCGCGCAGATCGGCTTCCCAGGCGGCGGCATCCGCCGGCGGCCGCCAGCCGTCCGCGAACCAGGTCAGCGCGTGCGCCGTCGCCAGCGTCGCGCCCAGGTCGGCGTGGCGGGCCGAACCGGCGCCGTCGGCGACGGCCAGCACGAGCAGGTCGGCGCGGTCCAGGATGGCGTGGGCGTCCTGACAGGGCGTGGCGGTCTTGAGATGCCAGGAGCCCCGCACCGAGACCCCGCTATGGCGCCAGGCCATGTCAGACGACCCAATCGCGCGCCGGCTCCAGGGCGACCATATCGCCGACCTGTGAGTGGGCCACGGCCTGGGTGCTGCGCGAGAGCCAGACGAACATCTCCTGGAAGTGAACACCCTTGAGCGGGATGGGTTTGCGCGCGGAGAACTGGGCCAGGATGCCGAGATCGGCGCCGCTCACCCCGACGGTGAAGAAGGCGACCTTCTTGTCGCGATCGGCCGCGGCGGCGCGCCGGGCGGTGGCGTCCCAGGTGTCGGTGGGGGAGCCGTCGGTGATCAGGAAGAGCCAGGGACGGTAGAAGAGAAGGCGATGCCGTTGGCGTCGTAAACACGCTTGCGCGCCTCGATCATGTCGAGGCCCTGCTCCACCGCCTCGCCCATCGGCGTCACGCCGTCCGCGACCAGGGTGGGGGCGACGAACTCATCGGCGGTCACGAAGTCCTGGACGATCCGGACGCTGTCGCCGAAGCTGAGGATGCCGACCTCCACCCGCTTGGCCGCCAGCTCGTCCTGGCGCAGGGCGTCCTGAAACACCTGCAGGCCCTCGTTGAGGGCATCGATCCGCTCGCCCTCCATGGAGCCGGAGACATCCAGCACCAGCAGGCAGGCGCAACGCGGTTCGGGGTTGACGGCAAAGGCGACGGCATCCAGATCCGAGGTCATGACAGGGTCCTTGGTCAGGGTTGGCGGGATGGAACCGAACACGGGCGGGATGCTATCACCGAATCATTGGCAGACCCGGTGCGATGTCGGGCGGTGAATCAGGGCCGTCGGATGCGGTGACGTCAGGAACCGCATCGCGTGCCACGGGCGGCGGTGGGTTCCCGCGATCGATGCGGTTCGTGCCTCACCGCATCCTACGTTGATCTTTCCGCAAATCCGTCGGATGCGGTGACGTCAGGAACCGCATCGCCTGCCACGGCCGGCGGTGGGTTCCCGCGAACGATGCGGTTCGTGCCTCACCGCATCCTACGGGTTCCCGTAACTCTGCAGCCAGTGCGCGTAGGGCGCCGGGAGGATCCAGGCGGGACGCTCGACACCCAGCGTGCGGGCGGCATGGTAAGGCCAGTGCGGGTTGGCCAGGTGCGCACGACCGATCATCACCAGGTCGAGTTGCTCGCTTGCCACGGCGCCTTGCGCGATCTCCGGGACGTCGAACCCCCAGGCGGATGCCACCGGGAGTCCCGACGCGCGCCGCACGCGCTCGGCGACGGGTGCAAGGAAACCCGGCGCCCACGGGATCCGAGCGGTCGGGGTGGAGAAGCCGATGCTCACACTCAAGAGATCGAGGCCGTGGCTCTTGAGCTGCCGGGCCAGCTCGATCGACTCGGCCAGGGTCTCCTCGTCGCGTCCATCGTATCCGATGACGCCGAAACGTGCAGTCAACGGGAGATGCTCGGGCCAGACCTCGCGCACGGCATCGAGGGTTTCCAGCAGAAAGCGACAGCGGTTTTCCAGGGTCCCGCCATAGGCATCGTCGCGCTTGTTGGAATGGGTGGAAAAGAAGCTCTGGCCCAGATAGCCGTGCGCGAAATGCAGCTCGAGCCAGCGGAACCCGGCATCCCGCGCCCGCCTTGCGGCCGCCTTGAAGTCGGAGCGCACCCGTGCGATGTCGTCGGGCGTCATCGCCTTCGGCACCTTCGGGAGATTCGCACCGTAGGGGATCGCCGAGGGCGCAATGGTCTGCCAGCCGCGCGCGTCGCCTTCCGGGATGTGGTCATCGCCTTCCCACGGACGGTTTGCGCTCGCCTTGCGGCCGGCATGAGCGATCTGAAGGCCCGGCACGGCGCCGGCCGCTTGAATGGCCTCGACGATCGGAACCATCGCCTGTCCCTGCTCGTCGTTCCAGAGCCCGGTGCAGTTAGGCGTAATGCGCCCTTCCGGAGACACCGCGGTCGCCTCGACGATGACCAGACCGGCGCCGCCGCGTGCGAGACCGGCCAGATGCACCCGATGCCAGTCGTTGACGAGCCCCTCGATCGCCGAGTACTGGCACATGGGCGGCACGGCGATGCGGTTACGCAGCGTCACGTCCTTCAACGTAAAGGGTTGGAACAGAGCGGACATGGTCACTCCTTGGTCGAATGGTCGAGAAGGTTAAACAGTCTCTCACGGAGACACGAAGATCACGGAGAGACAACACGACCCTCGTGATCTCCGTGTCTCCGTGTCTCCGTGAGAGAAATTCGAGAAAGGATGGTCGGCAGCCAAGTCAGCACATCCCGACCACGAAAAGCGCCCCTTCGCCGCGCGTCGGATGACGCTTCACCAATGCTCAAGCCCTCGGCCCGAGGCGCTTCTCCATGAATCGATATTGGATAGAGCGCTCGCCCGCGCTCCCGGCGCCGAAGCCAAGCGCGCGATAGAGCGCCTCGGCACGCGGATTATCCTCTCGTACCTCGAGCGTGAGCTTGCAACAGTCGCGACGCCTCGCCTCCGCCTCGATCGCCGCCAGCAGCGCGGTAGCGATACCCCTGCCCCGATGGCTCGGAAGTACCGCCAGATCGTGGATATTGAGCAGCGGCCTGGCGCGGAAGGTCGAGAACCCCCGGAAGCAGATCGCCAGCCCGACCGCATCCTCCCCGTCGAAGGCCAAGAGCACCAGATGATCCGGCACGCCTTGCAGGGCCGGCACAAGACGTTCCTGCACGTCCTCGGATAGCGGCTCGGCGGCACCCATGGCGTCCCCGGCATAGGCATTCAGCAAGGCCACGACGGCTTGCGCGTCGTCGGATCGATCGAGATCGGCGGGCCGGATCAGACCCGAGAAACGCTGTCGATGCATCCTGATTCCCCTGTGTCGCGCCGGCGCCGGCGTCGACGCCGACCCTAAAACAGCCTGCCCCGCTCCGCAATGCGCGCCTATAATCGTGCGGTCCCGCATCCGCGTGGCCCCCCGAGCGACCCCGGCATACACAGCAGCCGGGACACCGACCAATCCGTTACTCCGACCGCCCGGCAGCGACGCCGCACGGCGGGTGACCGGCGACGATGGAGAAGAGGATCCATGGCATCGATCGAGCGCGTCATGCAGTTACGAAGCGAGCTTGAAGCGCGCTTGTTGTGGATCTCGTTGGGCGCAACCCTCGTGATCGCCGGGCTCGGCATCGTGTTCGGCCTCTTGGCCCGATCGACCGCCATTCTCTTCGACGGATTCTTCTCGCTCGTCGATGTCGCGGTGACCTGGCTAACCCTTGTCGTGGCTCGGTTGGTCGCCAGCCAAGGCGATCGCCGTTTCCAGTACGGATTCTGGCATCTGGAGCCGATGGTCATCGCCTTGAAGGCATCGGTGCTCATCGTCTTGGTCGCCTACGCCTTCTTCAGTGCGGTGAACAGCATCCTCAAGGGCGGCTACGAACCCGAGTTCGGCACGGCGCTCGTCTACGCGGGCGCCGTCGCCCTGATCTCCTACGCCATGTGGTGGTGGATGGGCCGCCAGGCCGAGCGCATCGACTCGGGTCTGGTGCGATTGGACGTGAAGGCGTGGCTGATGTCGGCCTTGATCACCACCGCGCTCCTGATTGCCTTCGGCGCGGCGTTGGCGATGAAAGGCACCGACGCGGAAGGTTTCATCCGCTACGTCGACCCGGTCGTGCTGGCCATCGTCGCACTCTTTCTCCTGCCCTTGCCCTTCCGCGAAGCGCGCGAATCATTCGGCGAGATCCTGATGATCAGCCCGAGCGACATGGACGCACACATCCGTTCGGTCATGACGGACTTCGTCGCCCGCCACGGCTTTTCGGACTATCGCAGCTATCTTTCCAAGACCGGCCGCGCCCGATTTATCGAGATCTCCGTCCTGGTACCGCCCGACCTCTGCCTGCCCGTGACCCAGATCGACGCCCTGCGCGCCGAAATCGGCACCGCCATCGGCGGTGCCGGACCCGACCGATGGCTCACCATCGTCTTCACCGCCGACCCCGTCCACCTTTGAAGCCCACCCCAAACCCCGAACCAAAACGTAGGATGGGTAGAGCGCAGCGAAACCCATCCTCCACCGCGTCGCCCCCAGCCGAAGCTCGCACATTCACCTCGCTACCATGAACAACCCCGCTCACCCCATCGCCGAACCATCACTTACAGACAAGCAGCACAGCAGCCAGTAGCTCCCGCCCGCTGCCAAGCCGCAGATCGCCATACCGTAGAGCATCGGCGTCGCATCCCCGGTGTGCATCAGGCTGACGAGTGATCCCATCACCGCGCCGAGCCCAAAGCGCGACGCCCCTGAGAAGGCCGATGCAGTCCCGGCCATGCGTGCGAAGTGCGCCATAAACCCGGCCATGGAATTGCCGAGTACCACCCCCGCCATACCGAGATACAGCAAGGTCGCGCCGACGATGGCCCATAGCGGCGGCGTCCCCCAGATGGCCAGCCCCAGCAGGATCAGCGCCGACACCACCTGCACCCCGAGCCCCAGACGCAGCAGCCGCTCCGCCCCCAAACGGACAACCAACCGGGCATTTTGGCTGGTCACCACCATCGCCAGGGCCACATTCGCCCCGAAGAAGGCCCCGAACCAGCCCACCGGCACCCCGTGCAGCTCGATATACACGAAGGGCGAGGTGACGATATAGGTCATCATGCCGCCGAAGGAGAAGGCCCCGGTCAGCAAGTACCCCAGGCCGACGCGATGTCGGAGCAAGGTCAGGTAGTTCCGCAGAACCCGAGCCAGCTCGGGCGGGTGTCGATCCGCGTGCGCAAGGGTCTCCGGGATCAGCCGAAAGAAGAGCCCGCTCGCGGTCAATCCCAAGACCAGAAGCGCGCCGAAGACCCAATGCCACTCCAGATAGGAGACGATAGCCCCGCCGATGGACGGCGCCAGCAGGGGCGCCAGCGCCGTCGTCAACATCACCAGACTCATCACCCGCGCATACTGATCGCGCTCGAAGAGATCCCGCACCAGGGCCGGTATCGTCACCGCCACCGCCGCGCCCCCAAGCCCCTGGACAGCGCGTCCCAACAGCAGCGTCTCCATCCGCTCGGCCAAGACACACATGAGCGCACCCAGACAAAAGAGCGCTAGACCACCGCCGATGGTCGCGCGCCGTCCGAGCACGTCCGAGGCCGGGCCCAAAATCAGTTGCGCCAGAGCAAAGATGCCCAGGTACGCCGTCACGCTCAGCTGAGCCAACTCGATGGTCGAGTCCAGGTCCTGCGCGATCGCCGGCAGGCTCGGCAGATACATGTCGATGGCAAAGGGCGTCAGGCCGGAGAGCAGGCCAAGGGTCAGGAGCGTCGAGAGGCGAATCGGCATGGGCCCTCCGGGCCGCGCTCGGCCAGCAGGCCGCAGAGAAGAAGAAAAGGGGAGAAGATAGAAAAGAGAAATGAGAAGAAGAGTAACGAGCGGGGAGGACCTGTGCCAGCCCGTAGCGCCAGGCCGGTCGCAGATAGGGGCGAGCGGGACGACCACGGTCGATCCGACACCGAGCATCGTCCGACAGGCAGTGATGCATCCGGATGCTCCTGTACGCGCTTCTCCCGAATCCAATTCCCTTCGGGAGAACGCTCGCCGGATAACACCCTAAACGGGGGTTCTCGCTTGACCGATCGAGAACGAAGTCTGCCCAACCCTACGCCGGAGCCGGTCGACTGCGCTGACGCCCACGCGTACGGTCCGTTGTCAAGGAAGATGTCGCGTCGGCTCGTGAGGTCGGCTCACTGATCAACTTCAGTAATACCAATCCGGAGTACCGGCGCTTCACTCGACGTGGAAATTTTTAACATGCATGAAGGGCATGAGAGTTGAAAGAGTTTTTTCCTATCTAACCTCTTCATCAATCTCTGTAAGATTCCCATGTTTGACACTGGTACCAAACGCCGAATCGAGACCGCCCGCAAAACTCGGGTGACGATGCTCACCGGCGTTGACGCAACGCCTCGTAGAGACAAACGCCCGCGGCGACCGAGACGTTGAGGCTCTCGACTGTCCCGCACATGGGGAGCCGGACCAGTCGGTCGCAGTGCTCGCGTGTGAGGCGGCGCAGGCCGGTGCCTTCGCTTCCCATGACGAGGCCAAGCGGTCCGGTGAGATCGGCGGCATAGAGCTCGGTGTCGGCGTCTCCGCTGGTTCCGGTAAGCCAGATTCCTCGCTCTTTGAGGTCGCCCATGGTCCGGGCCAGGTTGGTGACCTGGACATAGGGCAGGGTCTCGGCAGCGCCGCTGGCAACCTTGCAGACGACCGGCGTCAGGCCCACCGCATTGTCCTTCGGGGCGATGACCGCATGAACGCCGGCACCCTCCGCGGTGCGCAGACAGGCCCCGAGATTGTGCGGATCCTGAACCTCGTCGAGCAGGAGCAGGAAGGGCGGGCCTTCGATGCGCTCGAGGAGCAGATCGAGATCCTGCTCGGAGCGGGCCGCGGGAACACGCACCCACGCCACGGCACCCTGGTGATTGGTGCCCTCGGCGGCACGCTCAAGCTCGTCGCGCTCGACCTGGCGGACCTTCACGCCCGCCTCGCTCGCGAGATCGGCCAGCTCGTACAAGCGCCGGTCGCGACGACTGCGGTCGAGCCAAAGCTCACCGACCCCTTCGCTCCCGAACTTGAGCGCGGCTCGCGCACTGTGGATTCCGCCGACCGGGTGCAGCCCCGTCGTGGGGTGCCGTACCTCGTCACGGCGGATCACGACGGGGCGTCGCGCTGCCTTCATGGTCAGGAGGTCGGCGCCGCGCCGGCCGGTTTGCGCTTGCGTCGGTTGCGCGAGCGCGGCTTCTTGGCGCCTTCGGCGGGCTTGTCTGTCTGAACCGGAGCCGCAGCCGGAGCTGCGGACGGAGTTGGCGCGGCAACCGTCGGCTTGGCCTTGGGATTGGACTTGCGCCCACCCTGTCCACCTTGCCCGGCCTTGCTGCCCTTCCCGCTCGACTCGGCCAACACGAAGTCGATCTTGCGATCGTCGAGATTCACGGCTGCAACCTGCACCCGCAGCGGATCGCCGAGACGGTAAACGGTGCCGGTGCGCTCGCCGTGCAGACGATGACCGATCGGGTCGAAATGGTAGAAATCGTTGTCGAGCGCGGTGATGTGCACCAGACCGTCGACATGGACCTCGTCGAGCTCGACGAAGATGCCGAACGAGTTGACGCTGGTGATGATGCCGTCGAACTTCTCGCCGAGCTTGCCCTGCATAAACTCGCATTTGAGCCAGTCGTCGGCATCGCGGGTCGCCTCGTCGGCGCGCCGCTCGGTGCCCGAGCAGTACTCGCCGATCTGTTGGAGCTCCATCTTGGAGTAGTCCAGGTCGGCAGCGGTCCCGCCGCGCAGGATGTGCTTGATGATCCGATGGACAACCAGATCCGGATAGCGCCGGATCGGCGAGGTGAAATGGGTATAGGCGTCGTAGGCCAGACCGAAATGGCCGACATTGTCCGAGCTGTACATCGCCTGCTGCATGGAGCGCAGCAACACGGTCTGGATTAAGCCACGGTCCGGACGGTCTTTGACCATCTCAAGTAGCGCCGCATAGTCCTTGGCGGTCGGCTTCTCGCCGCCCGGGAGCTTGAGCGCGAGCTGTCCCAGAAACTCGCGCAGGTCGCTCAGCTTCTCCGCGTTCGGCAGGTCATGGATGCGGAAGAGCGCCGGCATCTTCTTGCGCTCGAAGAGACGCGCTGCAGCCACGTTCGCGGCCAGCATGCATTCCTCGATGATCTTGTGCGCCTCGTTGCGCACCAACGGCACGACGGCGGCGATGCGTCCCTGCTCGTTGAAGACAAACTTGGTTTCGACGGTGTCGAAGTCGATCGCACCGCGCTCGGCGCGCGCCTGGTGCAGTGTCTGATAGAGGGCGTAGAGCTCGTGCAGGTGCGGCAGCAGGTCCGCGTGCTTCTCGCACAGCTCGGCATCGCCGTCGATGATCATGGCGGCGACCTGATCGTAGGTCAGCCGCGCATGCGAGCGCATGACGCCCTCGAAGAAGCGGGTCCGCGTGACCTTGCCTTCGGCGTTGATGTAGAGCTCGGCGGTCATGCAGAGACGATCGACATGCGGGTTGAGCGAGCAGAGCCCGTTGGAGAGCACCTCCGGAAGCATCGGGACGACCCGGTCCGGGAAGTAGACCGAGTTGCCGCGTGAATAGCCCTCAGTATCCAGTGCCGTACCGGGCACCACATAGCTCGACACATCGGCGATGCTGACCAGCAGTTTCCAGCCCTTGGGCTTGCGCTCGCAATAGACGGCGTCGTCGAAGTCGCGCGCATCGGCCCCGTCGATCGTGACCAGGGGGAGCTTGCGCAGATCGGTCCGGCCCTCCTTCGCCGCGTCCGGCACCTCGCTGCCGAGCCCAGCGATCTCGGCCTCGACCTCCTCCGGCCACTCGATCGGCAGATCGTGGGCGCGGATCGCGATGTCCGTCTCCATCCCGGGCGCCATGTGGTCGCCAAGGACCTCGAGGATGCGACCGATCGGCTGGGTGCGCTGGGTCGGCTGATCCGTGATCTCGGCGACAACGATCTGGCCCTGCTCGGCGCCGGCGATCCGGTCGCTCGGGATGATGATGTCGTGGGTCAGGCGCTTGTTGTCGGGCGCGACGAAGCCGACACCGCTTTCTTTGTAGAGCCGCCCGACCACGGTCCGCGTCTTGCGCTCCAAGATCTCGACGACCGCACCCTCGAGCCGGCCCCGTCGATCGCGTCCCGCGACACGTACGACGACGCGATCGCCGTGAAACAGCGCGCGCATCTCTTTAGGGTAGAGGTAGAGGTCGTCGCCACCCTCGTCGGGGCGCACGAAACCGAAACCATCCGCATGTCCGATGACACGACCGGCGATCAGATCGCGACGGTTGACCAAACAGAACGCCTGGTTGCGGTTACGCACCAGCTGGCCGTCGCGCACCATAGCACCAAGTCGGCGCTCCAAGGCGATCAGATCCTGCTCATCGGTGAGGTTAAGCTCGCGGGCGACTTCGTCGGCACCGGCCGGTGCGCCGAGATTGGTGAGTGTTTCGAGGATGAATTCGCGACTGGGGATGGGGTTGGCGTACTTTTTCGCCTCACGCTGGCGATGGGGGTCCGCTTCTTTGGCGGCTGTCGAATTTCGGCGTCTTGTCACTTGGGCTCGTTCTTATTCGGAAAAGGTTAGTGTAGCCTTGACACCCTTGGGTTGTCTCACTAATATTCGCGCCTTGTCACGGGGTGGCCCTCTCGGAACATCCCCGGAACATCCTGCCGAGGTGGCGGAACTGGTAGACGCGCATGGTTCAGGTCCATGTGGGCGAAAGCTCGTGGAGGTTCGAGTCCTCTCCTCGGCACCACTCTTTAGCGCTAGGTTAGATCTCTTCTTTAGTCGAGCACGCGCTTCATTTCGCTGGCGACCCTGCTCAACCCAGCGTCCGCGCTCAGATCCAATTTCCTCTTCTTGATCCCCTCACCGACGCGAGCCGCCGCATCCAGGACGGCTTTCAACAGTCGAGGCAGCGCGGGATCGACCCAAAAGTTCTCCTCGCTGATCTTGCGTTTGACTATCGAACGAAACGAAGTCCGTCGTGACGCGATCGTAGGTCACCGGGACGCGCAGCGCGGTCCCCTCGCCCTGCGCACAGGCGGCGACGAACGCCACGTACTCAACATCTAGCCCCTGTGGTGTGACGGCGATCCGCCGCAGACAGCCAGGGGGTTGCCAGTCGGCACTCATGGCGAGGATGGCATCGAAAACAGGCTCGCCGTAGGTCGCAAACCGCAGACGCGGCCCGAGTGACGCGATCCCGTCGTCATAGAGCGTGCGCTCGACGGTCAACGCCGTCCCATCGACGATCCCCGGCAGCCCCCCGCAGCAACAGCGGCCCATGCTGCGTGCCCGACAAGTTTGCGGCAACGGCACACCCCAATGCCCGTAGCGCGGCCGATTCGTTCAGAACACTCCAGATGCCATCCGAGGTTGCGGGCAAGCGCTCCGCCGCATGCGTCTGCGCCAAACGTTGGTAGATCTCGTAGATCTCCTGGCCGCTCAACTCGGTCTCGCGGATGCGTTGCTGCGAGACGACAATCCGTTGGCGGGCCACGGCCTCCAGCTGCACCTCGGTGACCTCGCCGGTGGCAAGCCGGCGGAAATCCTCCTCGGTGACCGGCAGCAACGACACCTGCTGATCGCCCACCACCGAGATCATGCTGCCCAAGCGGTTCAGCAGCCGGTCGTAGACGATCTCCTCGACCGAGCCCAGATAGCAGAGGTTCTGCACGTAGATGTCCGGGTGGAGCTGACCGATGCGGTCGATGCGCCCGATGCGTTGCTCCACCTTGGCGGGGTTCCAGGGTAGATCGAAGATGACCAGCAAGTCCGCGGTCTGGAGTGAGCTCGCCCTGTTCCTGGTAGACGCGCAGCACGGCGCGGTTGTGGCGCATCATCTCCCTTGAGAGCGGTGCGGATGGGAAGATGGCGCGCAAGAGTTTTTTCAGACTCGCGGTGGTCGGCGTGATGCCCTGCTTGAGCCAGTGCTCGTAAGGGGCTCGATTCGCCGCGCTCAAAACGGTCTGGCGGAATTTGCTCGCCAGCTCGCTTTGCCACTGCCGAGCGAGACTCGCGGGCGGTGCAATCAAGACCCGTCGCGCCAATCCGGACAAGATCAGCGAGCGCAAGGCTAAGTCCGTTCGCCGTCATGTGCTCTCGCGTTGCACGGCAACCCACTAGCGTGGTCGTGTCAGGCTCCGATCGGACTGTCCGCAGCCCTCGCGCACGCGATCAACTCCAGGGATTGAGCAGCTTGACGCCCGTTCGTCTGAAATCATCGGTGTTTCGGGTCACCAAAATCAGGTCGCGATTCATGGCAACTGCGGCAATCAGCGTATCCATCTGCGGGAGCGGCGCCCCCGCTTTGAGTGCCGATCCGATGATCCGACCCCAACGCTGCAGGTCTTCGAGCTCTAGCGGGAGGATGCGCTCTCGAAAGCGGGGCACCAAACTCGATTGCAGCCAAACCTCCAACGCCCGCTGACGTTTGCCCTGCGGCATCCAGGCGATGCCTTTTTCGATTTCACCGATCGTCACGACGCTGATCACCATCGCCTGCTCGTCGCCATGCGACAGCCAACGCAGGATACCGGGGTCCACCTCGTCCTTGGCAAACTCCGACACGACATTGGTGTCGAGGAGGAACCTCACAGGTTCAGATCCCGTTCAAGATCCTGGTCCCGTTGGATGCGGATGCCGCTCCGACGCAAGGGCGAGTGCATCAGGAAATCCGCCAGCGTGTCGGAGGGAGACTGCAACCGACGGTATTCCTCGATGGAAACGACCACGGCGGTCTCTTCACCGTTGGCGGTGATCACCTGCGGCCCTGCGCGCAGCGCCTCCTCGACCACTTGATTCAAGCGATCCTGTTGTTCTTGAAGCGGCCAGTTCATGGATACCTCCTGTGGTTCGTCAATCTCGCAGATCACCCGGTCGTCCCCGATACGATAGCACCACAAATCACTCGGGGAGCCGGTCGATGTCTTGCCGGTACTGCGTGGATTATCGCTTTGGAAAGATCCCGGGATGGGTCCTAGTCCTCGCCACGCTGGCCGGCCGCCTGACTCAGCAACCCGAGCCCCCGCTCGGCTTTGCCATGTCCCCGTCGCGCTCGGGTACGAAAGCGGGCCTCGGCGTCCGACTCCGCCACCATCAGGGCCGCCATTTCATCGAAGAGCCGATCGATACTGGTGCCGCGCACGCGTGCGATTTCATCCAGGCGCCGGTAGGTCTCGTCGGGCAAGCTGACGGTTACTGAGGTCATGTCTGCAACTCCTTCAGGAAGTCCTCGGGGCTGACCGCCCGCAATGAGGGAAAGCGCAGCTCCATGCGCGAAAAGTCGCGGAGATTGCGCGTCACGATCAAACACGCACCGCCGGCAACGGCCAACTCCATCCGACGATTATCGCCCTCGTCCCGGAGATTGGGCCGCCAGCCGAAATAGATCGGCGTCCACTCGCACATCGCTAAGAAGATATCCAGCAACTCATCACGCTCCTCGGCAGTGAGACTGCAGCGGGAGAACAGCGAGTGGCGCCCGAGGATATCCTCGTACTCGGCAAGCAAGGTCGTACCCATGAGCGGAACGGCTTGACCGCGCAGGCAAGCCGCGATGGCGGCATTCGCCCATGCGATTACCCATATCTTCGCACGCCCCGTCGCACGTCAAGTCAAGCCGAGTGACTCTTCAACGCGCGTTGCGGACGCTGGCGGTAACTCTCCGAATAGCCCAAGCACGACCTATTTTCTGCATCGTTTATCAGGGAAAACGTTCGACATGTGCGATGCACAAGCAGAGCCGAGCGGCGTTTTGCACGTCCGATTTTATGGTGTAGTTAGGCCTCCGATCTGGCCAAGCGTGCATGTTGCGGTACATCGTTCATGAGCCGACGGAGGGCAGATAAACGAACCTGATATTGGCCGTTTCTGGGCCTCGGCTTGTGGCTTACAAGTGCCCACACCAATGCCCACACCAATGACCCTGGACCGTTGTATTCCTCGGAGAACGTGCCATCGCGATTGAGGCGGAGGACAAGCAAGTGCTCTGGTTCGCTTAACAGAGCAACTCGATCTCCCTGTGTTGCCTTCACTTGAACTTGGCGCTCCCCACAGTTCCATTTCGTCGACGGCGTCGTAGATCGACTTCAACAGCAGAGGGAATTGCTCGCATTTGATCAGCGTTTCCCTAGACGCCCCAGCGGCTAGGGACCGGCACCCGGCGCGGGGGCAGAGTCCTTTCTGAGCAGGGTCGCCCCATGCTGCACGCCCGCGGCATCCGCGGCGGCGTAGGCCGCCTGGATTGCTTGATCGGCGGTGGGGAAGATGTTGCCCTGGCCGATGTAGGCGAAGAGCCCCGTGGCGCGCATGACGTCCAGCACCTGCTTCTTGAGGCCCGCGAACATCACCGTGATCCCATTCGCACGCAGGCGCTCCACCACGTGGTGCATCACCTCCTCCCCCGAGGCGTCGATCTCGTTGATGCCGTCAGCGACCACCAGCAGGTAAGAGATCCGCGGGTGGTCCGCCGCCGCCTCGAGGATGGCCTCCTCGAAGTAGGAGACGTTGGCGAAGTACAGCCGCCCGTCGAAGCGTACGGCGACCACCACCTTGGATTCCGGCAGCTTGTTGACCTTCACGTCGCGCAGCGTGCCGTCGTGGAAGCGGCCGAGGATGGCCACCCGCGGGCTCATGGTGCGGTACAGATAGAGCCCGATGGCCAGCCCGGCACCCACCAGGATTCCCTTGTCGAGGTGCGGCGCGAAGGCCAGGGTGGACAGGAAGGTCACGACGGCTGCGATGCCGTCGTGCCGGTTGGCCTGCCAGGCGTGCTTGATGGCGGGGAAGTTGATCAGGCCGATCACCGCCATGATAATCACCGCCGCCAACACCGCCTGGGGCAGGTGATAGAGCAGCGGCGTCAGGAACAGCAGGGTCAGCAGCACGAATGCGGCGGTGATCACCGACGACATCCCGGTACGGGCGCCGGCGTTGATGTTCACCGCGGAGCGCGAGAACGACCCGGACACCGGAAAGGACTGGGACAGGCTGCCCACCAGGTTGGCCAGTCCCTGGCCGATCAGCTCCTGGTTGGGGTCGATCTTGGCCTTGGTCTTGGCCGCGATGGCCTTGGCGATGGAGATCGCCTCCATGAAGCCCACCAGAGAGATCACGATGGCCGCCGAGAGCAGGGAACCGAAGGCGTCCCACGAGATGCTCGGCAGGCTGAGCGAGGGCAGGCCTTCGGGGATCTTTCCGATCACCTGCCCGCCCCCCGCAAGACTGATGGCACCGCCCTCGCCATGCAGGGCGCGGGTGATGCGCCAACGCCGCCCGTCCGACTCGGCGCCCTCGGGCAGCGCGCCACGGGCGTAGTACAGGGTGCCCCGGGGACCGGACACCTGCTCGAATACGAAGCTGCGCAGGGCGCGGCTGCGCTTGCGGTTCTCCTGAACGCGGTCCTTGTGCTGCAGCCTGAGCAGCTCGATCTCGTAGGCCAGCCGCGCCTCGTCGCGCAGCGCCGCCCCCCCGGTCTTGTGCGCACGCTGGAGCTCCGCGCCCTTGGCCGCCAGCTCGGCATCCAGGGCCGCGACCCGCGCCTCGGTGTCCAGGTAAGCCTGGAGCAGGGTGCGGGCATCCGGCTCGGCGATCTGATCGAGGCTGGCGCTGGTATTGCGCTCGAAGCCGATCTGCCACGACAGGAGGGTGGTCACCACCACCGCGATCAACACCCCGGGCAGCCTGGGCGCTTTCTTCTTCAAGGCCCACATGATGACGAAGGCCAGGAGCCCCATGGCCAGCGTCGGCAGGTGGGTGTCGCCGACCAGCAGCGCCACGCCCCAGATGTCGTTGATGAAGGACTCCGAGCGCCCCAGGGGCACACCGATCAGCTTGTTGATCTGCGACAGGCCGATGATGATCGCTGCCGCATTGGTGAAGCCGACGATCACCGGGTGGGACAGGAAGTTCACCACCACCCCCAGCCTGAAGACGCCCAGGGCCAGCTGGATCAGGCCGACCATCAGCGCCAGCATCACCGCGAGTGCGATGAACTGATCCGAGCCCACCGCGGCGAAGGGCGCCAGGGACGATGCGGTGAGCAGCGAGACCACGGCCACCGGGCCGGTCCCGAGCTGGTTTGATGAGCCCCACAGCGCCGCTACGGCCACTGGCAGGAAGGCGGCGTAGAGCCCGAAGTAGGCCGGCAACCCGGCGAGCTGGGCGTAGGCCATCGACTGGGGCACCAGCACCAGCGCGACCGTGAGCCCGGCGATGAAATCAGCCCGCAGGGTGGCACCCTGATAGGGCCACCAGCGCAGGAAGGGCAGTAAGCGGAGGAGACGTGGCGACTGATTCATGCTCGCGGGTACCGACTCGTGGGCGACCATATGGATGACGCTCGGGCAGCGTGACGCGGCGCTCCGTGCCTGGGTCCATCGGGTTGCACGGCCCCTAGAGCCGGGGGCGAGCCAGGCAGCATGCGTATTCCACGCCCATTCGGCCACCCATTCCACGGGCATTCGGCCACTGATTCCACGCTGATTCGGCCACCCGTTCCACGGCGATCCGGCCACTGATTCCACGGCCATTCGGCCACCCC
>NZ_JBBWVD010000021.1:0-106384 GCF_041903745.1 Thiocapsa sp. C2-2m
CGCCTGCGTCGCTTCGCTCCGACTGCCCCGGCCGAATGGCCGTGGAACGGGTGGCCGAATGCCGGTGGAGTCGCCGGCCGGATAGTGGTGGAACAGGTGGCCGAATGGCGTGGAATGCGCAACCATTGGTTCCAATTCGGAAAAACCCCCCTTCCTGGCCCCGAACGACCTGAAACAGGCCGCTTCTCGGATTTATTGCAAATTGCAATAAATGTGGCGACGTCGCCCCGTGACTGTCACGTCACTGTGACGCAAAGCCGTTACGTTCCGACGTCGGAACACTTAACCGCCGGCGGTTAGGTCCGCACCGTCACAACTTCCCGCCGGCGGGAAGTTTCAACTGCGCGACGTCGCGCACCCTCCCAAGCTGACCGCAGCATCTGCAGTTAGCTCTTGACCGTGACTAACGTTAGTCACGGCCGCAACCTCCTTCAGGTTCGGATCTTGAGGAAAAACGAAAGCGCTTCCGAAATTCCTCAAGCCTGATGCAAAACGAAACCGCTTCCGTTTTGCATCAGGCTGCCTTCAGGTTCTGATCCGATTCCGACGTCGGAATCGGCCGCCGACCCGTGACCCTCCGCGGGTAAGTCTGCGGGTAACCACCGGGCGCCCCGGAGCGTTAAGCATTCCACATCAAGACGATGCGGACCCCGTTGGACACCTGTCGAGGAGATCGACCGCGGCATCGGCTGCGAAGGGGTTTGAGGCGTGCGAAGGAGTCCGCGAAGGGGTTGAACAGGCGTGGCGAATGAGTGCGAAGGAGTCGAAGGGGTTTGCGCTAACTTTAGTTTAAGCGCGAACAGCCAAAATGGCGCCCGTAGGCATAGATAGACTACGCGAAGCCGATTCGGCCGGATTCGCGCACAGTCCGAAAGGCGTCCGTAGGCATAGATAGACTACGCGAAGCCGATTCGGCCGGATCTTGCGTGGTCAAAAACGAAAGACTTCCGAAATTGACCAAGACCCGCCGACCAACCGCGCCTGATCCTGACGCGCCGTGAGCTGTGGCAAAGATGTAGCAAGACGAAAAACGGCTTAGATGATGCGTCAATTAAACCGTTGATTTTCTTGGTCTCAGCGAGAAGATTAGAGCCTCAGACTACCTGAGCACCAATCAGCTTCCAAAAACTCTCACGGAGCCACGGAGACACGGAGGGCCCGCAGGAAAGATCGCTGATTCTCCATGCTCTCCGGGTCTCCGTGAGAGGCATCTCGATGCTGGATCCAAGGTGCCAGCATCACCTGATCGGCGGCAAGGTCCATGGAAACGCCCGCATTGCGCTTCGGCCGACGCGAACCATCGCGTGCGAGCGACCGGCGCTCGATCCGCGATTCCGGTAAGATCCCCGCCGTCGGCATCGACACGATGTTGCCTTGATCGAATAGGGTTTTTTCCCTCGACCACGACGGAGAACGCAGCAGTGACATCCACGACACAAGCGCACGACGCCCCGAGGATCCTGATCGTCGGCGGTGTGGCGGGCGGCGCATCGGCGGCCGCGCGGGCTCGCCGTGTCAACGAGCATGCCCGGATCATTCTGTTCGAGCGCGACCCCTATGTGTCCTTCGCGAACTGCGGTCTGCCCTATTTCATCGGCGGCGAAATCGCCGATCGCGCCCAGCTTCTGGTGGCGACGCCGGAGCTGTTTCGCGATCGGTTCCTGATCGACGCACGCATCCGCCATGAGGTGATCGCGATTCATCGCGGGACCAAGCGGGTGCTGGTCAAGAATCTCGACACCGGCGAGCAATACGGGGAGGGCTACGACAAGCTCATCCTCTCGCCCGGTGCCGCGCCGATCGTGCCGCCCATCCCGGGTGCGACGGCGCAAGGTGTCTTCAGCCTGCGCAATCTCGGAGACATGGACCGGATCGTCGCCGGAATGGCGCACGCGAAAGAGGCCGTCGTGGTCGGTGCAGGCTACATCGGACTCGAAGTGGCGGAGCAGTTCGTCCGTCGGGGTCTGAAGGTCACGGTCGTGGAGCTGCAGAACCAGGTCATGCCCTTCTTCGATCGCGAGATCGCCGAGCCGCTCCACCGCGAGAGCGAGCGCCACGGGGTGCGACTCGAGCTCGGCCGTGGTGTCGCCGCGATCGAGCAGACCGACGGGGCCGTGACCGGCGTGACCCTCGCCGACGGGACCCGCCTGACGGCGGACCTGGTGCTGATGAGTATCGGCGTGCGTCCGAACGTGGCGCTCGCGTTGGATGCCGGGCTGACCATCGGGGCCAGCGGCGGCATCGCCACCGACGCCTACATGCGCACCTCTGACCCGGACATCTATGCGGTCGGGGATGCCGCCGAATACGGCTTCGGTCCGACCGGGGAGCGCATGCGGGTCCCGCTCGCCGGCATCGCCAATCGCACCGGTCGGCTGGCCGGCGAGCATGCCGTGACGGGTGCCTCGCGCCCGGCTCCCGCGGCCTGGAGCACCTCGGTCGTGCGCGTCTTCGGCTACGCCGCCGGGATCGCGGGTCTGTCGCTGCGCGCGGCACGGCAGGCCGGATTCGATGCGCGCGCGGTGCATATCGTCTCCTACCATCACGCGAGCTACTATCCGGGGGCGGCGCCGATCGCCATCAAGCTAGTCTACGAGACGGGCACGGGACGCGTGCTCGGCGCACAGGTCGTCGGAGCGGCCGGCGTGGACAAGCGTCTCGACGTCGTCGCGACCCTGATCCACTTCAAGGGGACGATCGAGGATCTCGGGGCGCTGGATCTCGCCTACGCACCGCCCTTCGGCTCGGCCAAGGACCCGCTGCACATGGCCGCCTTCGTCGCGCAAAACGATCTCGACGGACTCTCGCCGCTGATCCAGCCGGACGCGGATCTCTCCGAATTCCAGGTCGTGGATGTCCGCGAGGCGGCGGAGCTCGACGAGCTTCCGCTGTGCGACGCACCCCACGCGAAGCACATCCGGCTCGACGATCTGCGCGACCGCCTCGGGGAGCTCGATCCAGCCCTGCCCACGGTGGTTTCGTGCCGCGGCGGGCAGCGTGCTTATGCCGCCGTGCGCATCCTCGCGCAGTATGGTTTCAAGGATGTCTACAACCTCTCCGGCGCGGCCGCCATGCGGGACTTTGCACTGAACCGACGCTCCGGTGCGGAGCCCGCAACGCACGTCGACCTGCCGCGCCCCGAGCACCTCGTCGACGATGCCTGACCGGGCACCCTTACAGCGCCCCTCTTTTCGATCCAAAAGCCTGGGCCAACTGGACCGGCGTCGCACCAGGCGCTGACCACATCACCATCGGAGACACCACGCATGCTTTATCTCGATCTTCCCGCCGCCGACGAGCTCGCCGACCTGGCGGCCCAGCGTCACGACATCGCGGTGTCCATCATCCTGCCCACCACGCCCATCAGCACCGAAACGGACGCGGATCGCATCCTGCTCAAAAATCTGACCAAAGAGGCGTTGACTCAGTTGGAGGCGGCCGGGTCGGACAAGCGGCGCGTCAACGACCTGATCGAGGAGTTGGACGATCTCGTCGAGGACAACGAATTTTGGCGTTTTCAGGCCCACGGCCTGGTGGTCTTCGCCACCCCTGACAATCTGCGCACCTTCCGCGTCCCGAATGCACTGGAACCCCTGGTCAAGGTCTCCGACCGCTTTCACATGAAACCGCTGCTGCGCTCGGTCAATTTCTGCAATAGCGGCTACGTCCTGGCCCTGGCCGACGGGGGCGTACGGCTGATCGAGGTCTCGGCGGACCTGCCGGCGAGCGAGGTCAAGGTCGCGGGGATGCCGACGGACGCGGCCTCGTCGGTCGGCGAGGCGAGCATCGCCACCCGCTCCTACAGCGGTCGCATCGGTGGATCGGAGGGTAAGAAGGTCCGCCTGCGGCAATATGCGCGCAAGGTCGACGGTGCCCTGCGTGGACTCTTAGCCGGCAACTCGGCCCCTTTGATCCTGGCCTCGGTCGAGAGCCTCGGCGCTATCTATCGCTCGGTCAACACCTATCCGCACCTGGTCGCCGACGGGATCGAGGGCAATCCGGAGCGCCTGTCCGAGACCGAGCTGGCCGCCGCCGCGCGCCCCCTGCTCGACGGGCTCTATCAATCACAAATCGCCGACTGGAACGCGCTCTTCCAGCAACGTCTCAACGAGGATCGGGCCACCACCGACATCGCCCGCACCGCACGCGCGGCAACCTTCGGCGCCGTGCAGAGCCTGCTGGTCGACATGGATCAGGTGGTGAACGGCACGGTTGATGACGCGGACGGCACCGTCACCTTCGCCGACGCCGCGAGCGCCGACACCTACGGGGTCATCGACGAGATCGCTCGGCGGGTGCTCCTATCCGGCGGAGAGGTGCTGAGCGTGCGAGCGCAGGACATCCCCGAAGGCAGAGCGCTGGCGGCGATCCTGCGGTACGCCGTCTGAGAGCAACAGCCTCCAGCTCGGTCAATTGGAATCCGGGAGCCGGGGGCTCCCAAGACAGCTGGCAGAGACGATCGAGAGCGAAGTCCACCGAGCCCTGCGCCGGCGCTGGTGGACTTCGCTGCGCTTGTCCCTGCCGTCCCGATCAGCACTCTAACGGGGTACACGGGCAAGGCCGCCCAGGTCGATTCGGATGACGGGGAGATGTGGCACCGCCAACACTCCTCACTCCTCACTCCTCACTCCTCACTCGCCCTCAGCTCACCACCGTGACCGGACGATGCGCCGTACGGATGACCGCATCCGAGACGCTGCCGATGATCAATTTCTGCATCTTCCCGAGACCCCGGCGGCCCATCACGATCATGGCGTCGGCGGCCTCCGCCGCGGCAACGATCTCCTCGCGCGGCTCACCCCAGACACTCTTCTCTTCGATCGTCAGATCATCCGCTTTGCCGATCGCCTCCCGTGCCTTGGTGAAGGCGTTGTTGGCCGCTTCGTGACTGATCGAGTCGATCTGTGTGCGCGGGAGATGCGCCATGCCCATCAACTCGTTGCTGGTCGGGGAGAACACGTGCAGAAGCTGGATCGGAGAGCCGGTGGCACGCGCCAAATCGGCGGCGAACAAGGCAGCGCGCGCCGCGCCTTCCGAGCCGTCCACCGGGACGATGATCATGTTGTAGTGAGAAACCATGCGGTCAAAACCTCGTTTGCACTGAAAATCGAGCTGGGCTGCAAGGTCCGGATCGGACATGCGTACTTGTAATCGTCATGGGCCGACAGGCCGGACCGGCGCATGCTTTCACGGCGGCTCCGGACCGGCCGTTACCGCGATCCGATGCCTCCACCGGTTTGAGCACGGCCTACCGAGCCAAGTGCCATTATAGGAGATCATGCATGGCGAACGACCGGAATGCACCCGTCACGCAGCACCCCTTGTTCGGCGATTTGAGTTGTAGCTGGAGATGAATTCTCGCATTCGGTATCCTCTCCGTCTTCGTTTCGCTTGCCGCGCGTCGTGCAGGCCAGCTCGCCCGCTAACCCGTAGGTTGTGCTGACGGTAGTAAGCACAACTTCCGCCGATGGTCGTTTGTGCCTCGCACGGCTCGGCGTCCTCGTTCTCCGCGGAGAGAGCGCCACCCGACGGCGACTCCGCGCCCTGCCCCTCCGCCGCCACAGCGACGCTCATGAGAACCTCGAACGGTCATCCTGCGGGGCTCGACGGCCGGTCTCGGGGGAGCCCACGGCGGCGACGGAAACGCGCCCGGCGCCGATCCCGAGCCCGGCAGGCGACACCTCAGCGCATCCAACCCTGCGGCGGCGGATAGCCGATCGCCGGCGCCTCGGGGCGAACGTACGGGGTCGGCGGATAGGCTTGATAGGGGCCGGGAGCGAACCAGACCGGTGCGCCGGGTGCCTGCCGAGTCGCCTCGGGCGGCGCCTTATACTGCGGATAGACCGGGGCGTAACCCGGTGCGGGCATCGGCACGAAGCCCGGCGGAACCGGTGGGTAGGTCGGCGCCGGACTCGGCCGCTCGACCCTTACCGCGGGTCCGGTCGTCCCAGGCTCCCCGGACAGAACCGACGGCTCGGCTTCGGCCGCGACCATCCCATCCGCCTCGGTCGATGCGGACGGTGCCTCGATCGGATCCGCGGAAACAGCGGCCGGCCCTTCGGCCTGATCCGTCAAGAGCTCGGGTGGGAGCTTGGGCGGGAACTCGGGCAAGCGTTCGGGCGGCGCATCCAACGCCGCGGGCACATCGGTTGACCCCGCGTCGATCGACCCCGCATCGGATGCAGACGCTTCGGCGACGCCGCCCTCGGCGGACGATTCGGCCGGCACTGCCTCGACAGGCGGCGCGTCGGTCGCAGCGAGCGCGGTCTCTGCCGCGGGCACGGCAACAACAGGCTCGGCGAGGGTCACCCGTCCGATCGGCGCGACGCGGTCAGCGACCAGAGGATCAGCCGCGACAGCCTGATCCGGCGAGCCCGCAAAATAGAAGTCTACGAGGTACACATAGAGCGACCCCGTCAGTGTTGCAACCACGACCGAGGCGACGAAAATCCGCTCGTAATTCACCCGCCCCAATCTCTCAAACAGTGCTTCAAGCCGCCCAACGATCGCTTGCATCGACAACGTCCTCAATCGCGATTCTTGATGCCCCGCCACACTCGAGGCGGACGGAGACCGACCAGGCGCGGAGGATAACCGAAAGCCCCGCCCGGTTGGCGATCCATCCTGCCCTTAGCGTCATGTGAGGGTATGATGACTGGCTTGTTAGTCCTTGAGCCCTGGTCATTCGCCCCATGAGCCATGCCCTCCGATCCGGCGCTGCCATCTTCTTCGATGTCCTGACTGACCTTGGGGTCGCGTATCTGTTCGGCCATACCGGAGGTGCGGTCATCCCCTTGCATGTCGAGTTGAATCGGCGGATGCGCCGACGCGATCCGGCGCCCAAATTCATCCTCTGCCGTCAGGAGGGCGGCGCCGGACATGCCGCGGAAGGCTATGCGCGGACGAGCGGACGTGTCGGCGTAGCGATCGCCACCTCCGGGCCGGGCGCGACCAATCTGGCCACACCGATCGCAGACGCCTATAAGGACTCGATCCCGACGCTCTTCATCACCGGTCAGGTGCCGAGTGCGGCGATCGGCACCGATGCCTTCCAGGAGGTCGACACGGTCGGTTTTACGCGGCCGATCTCCAAGCACAACTATCTGATCAAGGACGTCCGCGATCTGGAGTGGGTGCTGCGCGAGGCCTATGCGCTGGCGACCCGCGGACGGCCCGGTCCGGTCGTGGTCGACATCTGCAAGGACGTGCAACTGGCCCAAACCAGCCGAGATCCGAGCGGGCAGAACCCCCCCCGCATCCGTCATCGCGAGCCGATCGCCTTCGACCCGGTGCGGGCCGACGCCATCCTCGCCGCACTGGCCGCCGCCGAGCGCCCGGTCGTGAAGGCCGGCGGCGGGGTCATCCATGCCAACGCGGCACCGGCTCTGCGGGCCTTCGCCGAGCGCTTTGCCGTCCCGGTCACCACCACCTTCAACGCGCTCGGCGCCCTGCCCTTCGAGCTGCCGCACAACCTCGGCATGCCGGGCATGCACGGCACCATCCCGGCCAACTATGCCCTGCGCGACGCGGACCTGATCCTCTCACTGGGCGGGCGGTTCGACGATCGAGTCGCGGTCAAGGGTTTCGCCACGGGCAAGCGCATTGCGCATGTCGACATCGACCCCTCGGAGATCGACAAGACCATTGCGACCGACCTACATCTGGTCGCGGAGCTCGGCGCCTTCTTCGAGCATGCCTTGAGCACCGGACAGGCCGCCGACCATGCCGACTGGCTCGCCACGATCGCGCAATGGCGCGAGCAGATGCCCAAGCCCTACGGGCATTCCGAGTACATCAAGCCGCAGGCTGTCGTCGAGCTCATCTCCGAGATGACTGCGGGCGACGCGACCCTGGTCACGGGTGTCGGCCAGCATCAGATGTGGTCTGCGCAGTATTATCGCTTCCGCCGGCCGCGCCAGTGGATCAGCTCGGGCGGGCTCGGAACCATGGGCTTCGGCCTGCCCGCGGCCATCGGCGCCTGGTTTGCCGACCCGATCCACCCGCTCGTCCTGATCGACGGCGACGGCAGCTTTCAGATGAACATCCAGGAGCTCGGCACCCTGGTCGCCAACCGGATCCCGCTCAAGATCTTCGTCCTGAACAACAGCTTTCTCGGGATGGTCCGCCAGTGGGAAGACATGATGGACGAGGGCCATCATTACGAGACCTGTCTCGCCCGCGACGCGAGCTGCGACCCGGACTGCATGGACCTGGACCAGACCTGTCGGCGTCAGATCCCGAACCTGACCGGCCTCAAGTATGTCTATCCGCGCCTCAAGACCCAGCGCATCAAGCATCCCAAGGATCTGCGCGAGGGTGTCGCCCAAGCGTTGGCCCAGCCCGGCCCAGTTCTGGTCGATGTCTGGGTCGACAAGGCCGAGAACGTCATCCCCATGGTGCGCCCAGGCCATCGCCTCGACCAGATGATCGAGTCCTGAGCCGGCGTCACTCAAGCCCTTAAACCGCGTCCAGAGTGAAATGCGTCATTTTCATGTTGTGTCGGGCTCGAGGATGTTTCCGAGCTTTATGGAGACGCGGTTTAGAATTTATTATTTTTAATACTTTAAACCGCGCCCATCCACCAAATACCGCATACCGCATACCGCATCGGGCGCGGTTTAAAATCCATTCGCATCAGTCAGAAGGAGACCGCGATGCCTACCCCACACTGGCGCTCCGTGCCGCGCACGGCCGCAACCGACACCATTTACGGACTCGCTCTGAGCCCCAACGGCCAGCGCCTGGCCACCGCGAGTTGGGACAGCCTGGTCAAGATCTGGGACGTCGCCGCGGGGCGTGTCGAGCATGCAATGCAGGGGCACGACGGGCGCGTCTACACGGTGCGCTTCCACCCCGGCGGCCACTGGGTCGCCTCGGGCGGCACCGATACCACCGTGCGGCTCTGGGACGTCGCCACCGGCACGGCTCTCTGGAGCCAAAGCGGTCACAGCAGCCTGGTCTACAGCGTCGACTTCCAGCCCGGCGGCGAGCTGCTGGCCTCCGGGAGCGAAGACGGCACCATCTGCATCTGGACCTCGGCCGACGGCGCCCTGGTGCGCACCATCGAGGGACATCCGCAATATGTGCAGGGCGTGGTCTTCTCGATCGACGGCACGCGCCTGGTCTCGGGCAGCCGCGACTGCACCATGGCGGTCTGGGATGTCGACTCGGGGGATGAGCTGCTGCGCCTCGACGTCATCAACAACGGCATCAACAGCACCCAGTTCAGCCCGGACGGCAGCCGGCTCCTGCTCAGCAACGTCGACGGCTCGATCGGGCTGTGGGACCTCGAGAAGGGCGGACTCATCATGGAGATGGAGGAGCACACCTATCCGGTGTGGAGTGCCGTCTTCAGCCCGGACGGCAAGACCATCGCCTCGGGTAGCGCGGACAAGACGATCGTGCTGTGGGACGCCGTTTCCGGCGCCGAGATGACGCGTCTGACCGGCCACGAAAAGGACGTCTACTGCGTCGCCTTCAGCCCCGACGGCAAGTGGCTCTACTCGGGCAGCGTCGACAAGCACATCCGTGCCTGGAGCTTGGACAGCAGCGACCCGCGCTGGGAGACGCTCAGCACCGCCTGGCAGACCGCAGAGGCCGAGGATGCGAAAGCCGCCGCCGAGGCCGCGCAAGCGCTGGCCGAGGCAGCTCCCGCAAAGGCACCGGCATCGGGACTCTTCGGACGGCTCTTCGGCGGCAAGCGCTGATGAGCAACGCCGGCACTCTGAATCCCGGAAAACAGCAATCCGGTGGAGATTATCGCCATGACCGAAAACATCGAGCACCTCATTCTCGAACAGTTCCGTGCTCTTCGGAACCAGATCACGGCGCTGCAGACCGAGATGCGCAATGAATTCAACGACGTCAAGCATCGCATCAATCGGGTCGAATCCGCGATCGCCGGGATTCGCCGCGACGAGGCCGGAACCGCCGAGGATATCGCTCGCCAGCAGGCAACCATAGACCGGCTCAAAGATCGTTTGGACCGAATCGAACGCCGCTTGGAGCTGGTCGACGACCGCTAAGTAAAAAAAGGGTCAGGTTCGTATGGCACTAAGGTAAGCGCAAGCGATTGAAAAAGACTGAGGAAGGCTGGCCAGGATGATACGGTGAAATCGCCAGATCACGCCGGCCACCTGAGGAGCCAGCCTTCATGCATGCTTAGGTGATTTCCGGGGTCTAAAAAGGGGTCTGGTTCAATTGATCCTGGTGGTCGCCTTTCGCGGCTCGCAGTCGCCGACAAGCCTCGACGGCGTCAACGCCCATTTGATCCCCAACTACCAAGCGCGTTTGCGCAGCTGAATCGCGTTTCAATCCGGGTCGATCTTGCGATCCACATCCTCTGGCGCATAGGCCCGCAACAGCACCTCTACCCCGCACTCGACCCGGCGGCGCAGCTCCTCGGCCTCCGGGCGCGGACAGCCGCCGCTCAAGAGCCCCGTGGTCTGGATGCCCTGCCACATGCCGAGCAGCTGCTCGGCGGCCAGGCGGCTGTCGTGCGCGCGGAGGTCGCCGCGGGCCGACGCCTCGGCCAGGCGTGCGGCGAGGCGATCGCGTGTCGCCTCCGCGCCGTCGCGGTAGACGAGCGCCCCGAGCCAGGTCTCCTGTCCGGCCAGGGTGGCGAGCATGCGTTGCAGGGCGACATAGTCGTCGCTGCTCAGGAATCCCATCAGCGCGCATCCCAGATCGATCAGCGCCTGTTTCAGCCCGCGCTGACCTGACGGCAGGTCGTCGAGTGCGGCCGTCATCTCGCTGCGCTGCAGCAGCACGACCGCGCGGATCAGACCCTGTAAATCACCGAAATGGCTGTAGACCGTGACCTTTGAAACCCCGGATGCGCGGGCAACGGCCTCCATATTGAGCGCCTGGATCGAGCCCGAGAAGAAGAGCCTCCGAGCGGCCGCGAGGATGGCCGCGTGCTTGGCGGGGTCCGGCGGTCGGCCGCGCCCGGCGGCTCGCGGCGGCCCCGGTGCCCCGGATGCCCCAGCGTCGGATGTCGGCATGACTGTTTCCTCCGTCATCGTCTGCCCCCCTATCAGTCTACGCAGGCGCCCTGATTCCAGCTCGAAACGCCTCCGTGAGAGATTTCAGAACCTGATCTCTGGCGGGCCATGATCATCATGGTCATTTACTAAACGCTATCGTACAGTAATAATGGTGCGGTCAATCACCAACCAACGCCGGCGCTTGCGGTGCAGGAGTGACCCTTGTCGACCAGGATAAACAAGATCGGAGCGCTGTTCATCGCAGCGCTCTTCGGCTCGGGATGCGGGCCGAGTCACGACGAGTCGACCGCGCCCGATGCGCTGCCCGATCGTGAATCGGTGCCTTGGGTGTTGTCGGCCGGGGTGGAGCCCGCACCGAACAGCGTCTGGACGCTCACGGGCACGGTGCGTGCCCGCCATGAGATCCCGCTGTCCTTCCGCATCGGCGGCGAGATTCAGGCGCGTCTGGTCGATGCCGGGGCACAGGTGGCGGCCGGGGACGTCCTGTTCCGGCTCGATCCGCGCGACGTGACGCAGCAACGTCTGGCGGCCGAGGCAACGGTGGCGAGCGCCCGGGCGGAGCATGAGAACGCCGAGCGCGAGCGCGAGCGCCTTGGCGATCTTCTGACCAAGCGGCTCGCGAGCGAGCAGGACCATGACCGGGCCGTGACCTCTGCGCGCGCCGCCGAGCAACGCTTGCTGGCCGCCGAGGCGAGCCTGGAGCAGGCGCGCAACGCCATCCTCTATGCCGATCTGGTCGCGCCCGCGACGGGTGTGATCCTGGATGTGGAGGGACAGGTCGGACAGGTCGTCTCGCCGAGTCAGGCGGTTGCGCGGCTGGCCGAGGACGGGCCGCGCGAGATCGAGGTCCAGGTGCCGGAATCACGGCGTGTCGGCCTGCCGGCAGAGGCGACGGCACGGCTCGAGAACGGCCCTGCGAGTGGCCCGGCGTCCGCCCGTACGTCCGCTCAGGTGACCCTGCGCGAGATCGCCGGCAGCGCGGATCCGCTCAGCCGGACCTGGCGTGCCCGCTATCGTCTGCCCGAGCTGCCGAGCGGGCCCGGGCTCGGCACGACCGTGACCCTGACCTTCGAGACGGTACGCGAGACGTCCAGGCCGATCGCCCGGGTGCCGCTCGGTGCCATCCTGGAGCGCGGCGAAGGACCCCTGATCTGGCGGATCGAGGAGGGGCGGGTCGAGCCCGAGCCGGTCGAGCTGATCGGCATCGTCGGCGAGCAGGCCGAGATCCGAACCGATCTGGCACCGGGGACGCCGGTGGTGGCACTGGGCGCGCATCTCTTGCTGCCAGGTCAGGTTGTGCGGGTGCTCGAGCGATGAGCCCGTCGGACGACAGGCCACCGGGCGGGCGCCTCAACCTCTCCGCGCTCGCCGTGCGCGAGCGCTCGGTGACGCTCTTCCTGATCCTGGTGACCGTGATCGCCGGTCTGACGGCCTTCCTGCAGCTCGGCCGCGCGGAAGACCCGGCCTTTACCGTGCGCGTGATGGTGGTCTCGGCGCTCTGGCCTGGCGCGAGCGCGCAACAGATGCAGGATCTGGTCGCCGATCCGCTGGAGAAACGCATCGGCGAGGTCGAGCTCTTCTACAGGCTCGAGACCACGGCCCGCCCCGGACGGGTCGACATGCTGATCGAGTTTCAGGACTACACGCCGTCCGAGCAGGTTCCCGAGCTCTTCTACCAAGTGCGCAAACGCATGTCGGATGCGGCGGCGAGTCTGCCGGCCGGGGTGCTCGGGCCCTTCGTCAACGACGACTTCTCGGATGTCTATTTCGCGCTCTATGCGCTGTCGGCACCGGACTTGCCGAACCGCCTGCTGGTGCGCGAGGCCGAGCGGATCCGCGATCGTCTCGCCCGCGTCGAGGGGGTTCAGAAGGCACGCATCCTCGGCGAGCGGCCGCAACGCTTCTTCGTGGAGCTCGATCAGGCGCGTCTCGCCAATCTCGGGGTGTCGCCCGCTGCAGTGCGCGAGGCCCTGGATGCCCAAAATCGGCTTGCCCCGGCGGGGCTGGTCGAGACCGACGGGCCGCGGCTCTATCTGCGTCCGGATGCCGAATTGCGCGAGCTTGAGGATATCCGCCATGTCCCGTTGCGCGTCGGCGAGCATCTCATCACGCTGGGCGAGATTGCCGAGGTCCGTCGAGGCTACGAGGATCCGCCTGAGTTTCTGATCCGCGCCGGCGGCGAGGATGCGGTCCTGCTCGGCGTGGTGATGCAACGCGGCGAGAACGGGTTGGCGCTCGGCGAGCGTCTGATCGCGCTGCAGGATGGGTTGGAGGCCAGTCTGCCGTTGGGCGTCGGCTTTACGCAGCTCACCAATCAGGCCGACGCCATCACGCATGCCGTCGATCTCTTTCAGATCAAGTTCCTGGTCGCGGTCGCGGTGGTCATGCTGGTCAGCTTCGTTGCGATCGGCTGGCGTGCCGGGCTGGTCGTCGGCATCACCATCCCGCTGACCCTGGGTCTGACCTTCCTGCTGATGCTGATCAAGGGCATCAACCTGGATCGCGTCAGTCTGGGTGCGCTCATCATCGCCCTGGGGCTGTTGGTCGACGACGCCATCATCGCCATCGAGATGATGCTGGTGAAGATGGCAGCGGGTTGGGACCGGCTGCGTGCCGCGGCGCATGCCTGGACGGTCACCGCAGCGCCCATGCTCAGCGGCACACTGGTGACCGTGATCGGCTTCGTGCCCATTGGCTTTGCGCGCTCGGGTGTGGGCGAGTATGCGGGCAACATCTTCTGGGTACTGGCGTTCGCGCTGCTCGCCTCCTGGGTGGTGGCGGTGACCTTTACGCCCTATCTGGGCACCTTGCTGCTGAAGGCGCCGCCTCCCGGTGGCGCGCACGGCTCGGAGAGCGCCTACTCGACGCCGCTCTACCGGAGGCTGCGCGGGCTGATCCGCGGCTGTGTCCGCTACAAGATCTGGATCGTGGCCGCGACCTTCGGGCTCTTGGTCCTATCGATCGTCGGGCTGGCCGGCAGCGTGCAGAAACAGTTCTTCCCGACCTCGGATCGCCCGGAGGTCCTGATCGACATCCGGCTCCCCGAGGGCAGCGCGATCCGCGCGACGGCGGTCGTGGTCGAGCGGGTCGAGGCGATCCTGGCGGACGCCACCGGCGTGCGTTCGAGTGCGGCCTATCTCGGCGCCGGGGCACCGCGATTCTTCCTGGCCCTGAATCCCGAGTTTCCGAATCCGGCCTTTGCCAAGCTCATCGTGGTGGCGGAAGGCGCGGCCCAGCGCGATGCGCTGATCGCGCAGATCCAATCGCATGTGGATGCCGGCGAGTTTCCCGAGGCGCGGGTGCGCGTGCACAAGCTGCTCTACGGGCCGCCGGTCATCTGGCCCGTGACCTTTCGTGTGCTGGGACCCGACCCGCTGGTGCTACGGCGCATCGCCGAGCAGGTGCGGGACGTGGTCGCGGCCAATCCGAATACGCTCGATCCGCATCTGGACTGGGGCGAGCGCGTCCCCGTGGTGCGGCTTGTACTCGACCCGGAGCGGTTGCGTCTGATCGGGCTCACCCCGCGGGAGCTTGCGGGTCAGCTGGAGTATCAGCTCTCCGGGTTGCCGGCGACCGAGATCCGCGAGGACATCCGCAATGTGCAGCTGATCCTTCGGGGCCTTGCCGACGATGGTCCAGCGAGCGCAGACGGCGCCGTGGCCGGATCCGGATCCGGATCCGGAGCAGGCGGCAGCGGCGCGGCGATCACGCCGACCAGCCTCGCCGGCATCAATCTCAAGACGCTCGACGGTCGGACCATCCCGCTCGAGCAGGCCGGCGAGCTGCTGATCGCCTTCGAGGATCCGGTGCTCAAGCGGTACAACCGCGAGCCCTTCATCGCGGTGCAATCCGAGGTCCGGGGCGCGCAGCCGCCGAGCGTGACGCAGGCCATTTGGGTCGAGCTGCAGGGGCTGATCTCGGAGCTGCCGCCCGAGTATCGGATCGACATCGGCGGTGCAGTGGAGCAATCGGGCAAGGCCGACGCATCGATTCAACGCGTCCAGCCGATCATGCTGGTCCTGATGCTGATCGTCATCATGCTGCAGATGCGCAGCTTCTCGGGCACCCTCATGGTGGTGGCGACGGCGCCGCTCGGCGTGATCGGGGCCACGCTGGCCTTGCTGATCGCCGATCGTCCGTTCGGTTTCGTCGCGTTGCTCGGGCTGATCGGGCTGGCCGGCATCCTGATGCGCAACACCCTGATCCTGGCCAAACAGATCGAGGACAATCTGCACCAGGGTCTGGAGCGCTCTGCCGCGGTCGTTGAGGCCACGGTGCAGCGCGCGCGTCCGGTAGTGCTGACCGCGGCGGCGGCGGTCTTCGCCTTCATTCCGTTGACCACGGATACCTTCTGGGGGCCGCTCGCCTTCGTGCTCATCGGCGGGGTCTTGGTCGGTACCCTGATCACGTTGCTGTTTCTGCCGGCGCTCTATGCACTGTGGTTTCGGGTGAGCCTGAGCTCGGCGGACCTGTCCTCGGCCCAGCGTGCCGTCCAGAATTCGGCCGGCTCGGGTCTGCCGTAGTAATAGCCCTGCAGGAGGTCGCAGCCGTGGGCTCGCAGGAAACGGCTCTGACCCTCCGTCTCGATGCCCTCGGCCACGACCCGCAGGCCGAGCTCATGGGCGAGTGCGAGGGTTGCGGCGCTGATCGCGGCATCGTTCTCGTCGGTTTCGATATCGCGCACGAACTCGCGGTCGAGCTTCAGCGTCTGGATCGGCAGACGCTTGAGGTAGGCGAGCGAGGAATGACCGGTCCCGAAGTCGTCGATCGCCAGTGCAACGCCGAGACCGCGCAGTGCCTGCAGCGTCTCGACCGCGCGCCCGGGATCGCGCATCGCAACCGTCTCGGTGACCTCGAGCTCCAGCTCGTTGTCCTTCATGCCGTAGCGTCGCAGCACGGCGGAGACGGTGTCGAGAAGGGCGGGATTGCGCAGTTGGTGGGCAGAGAGGTTGACGGCGATGCGCCTCGGTCCCATGTCCGCGAGCTTCCATTCGCTGAAACGGCGACAGGCCTCTTTCAAGACCCAGTCCCCGATCACGTGGATGAGTCCGGATTCCTCCGCGATCGGAATAAAATGGCCTGCCTCGAGCAAGCCGCGCCCTGGATGTTGCCAACGCACCAGAGCCTCCATGGCGTAGGGGCGAGCGAGCGGGTCCGCATCGGCCTCGAGCTGGGGCTGATAGTGCACGGCGAGCTGGCCCTCCTCGATCGCCACGCGCAGCTCGCGCTCGACCGTCAGGCGTTCGCCTGCCGCCACGTTGAGCGCTTCGGTGAAGTACTGGATGTTGTTTCGACCCTGCTCCTTGGCGTGATACATCGCCGTGTCGGCGTTCCTCATCAGGGTGTCGGGGTCCAGGCCGTCATCGGGATAAATGCTGATGCCGATGCTGGGGCTGGTGTGCAGCCGTTCGCCGTCGATGGCGTACGGCTCGCCGAGTGCGCTCAGGATCTTCGCGGCCACCGTCGCGGCCTCTTCGGCGCGCTGCAAGGCCGTGAGGACGACAACGAACTCGTCTCCGCCCTGACGCGCGACGATGTCGTTCTCGCGCACGTCCCGGCACAGCCGGCGTGCCACCTCGACCAACAGCCGGTCGCCGATATGATGGCCGAGCGTATCGTTGATGACCTTGAAGCGGTCAAGATCGATGAAGAGGACCGCGAGCCATCGCCCTTCCCGATGTGCCGAGTGCAGCGCCTGCCGCAACAGGATCTCGAGGTTGTGGCGATTCACGAGCCCGGTGAGGCCGTCGTGATGGGCGAGGTGCTCGATGCGTTCGTCCGCGTCCCTGCGCGCGGTGATGTCTTTGAGCACCGCGAGGATCTCGCCGCCCTCGAGACGGATCACGTCGCTCTCGAGCCACAGACGGGTCGAGCCCTTGTCGTACACCGCGGGGCTGATCGTTTCACGCCCGCCATGGCGATGAACGCGGCGAAAGGCGGCGTAGATGCCTGCAGCCTCCAAACCCGGGAAGGCGATCCGAGACGGCAGTCCCAGCACATCCTTGCGTGTCGCAACCCCGGCGATCCGTTGGGCGGCCGGATTGATGTCGATCAGGACGAACTCGCTCCCGTCCGGTCGCGGGCGGTACAGGGCAACGCCGTCGTTCATGCTGCCGAGCATGGCGCGGTAGCGGGCCTGTTGGGCGGCGATGGTGGTCTCGTCCCTGACCAAGCGGCGACCGAGCACCAGTGCCGCGCTGGCCGAGGCGAGCAGAAAGAGCGTGAACGTCCATGCTGTGGTCCGCTGCATCGCGTGCAGTGGTGCCATGGCCTCGGCGGCATCGATCTTCACCACCATGCCCCAACCCAGCGCCGGCAGATAACGCCAGCCCGCTGCGACCTCGATGCCGCTGTAGTCACTCACCAGGCCACGGCCCTGACTTCCGGCCAGCGCAAGACGCATCGGCTCTGCCGTGTGTACGAGCGGAACCCGATTGGTGAAGGGTGCTCCCGGCATGCGTTCGAGTGCGATGGTGTAGCGTGCGGCCTGCCCGTCCTGAACGGCGAGCACGGTTTCGCCGGTGGCCCCGAGCCCGGTGCGGTCGCTGACCACCGGCATCAGGGTGTCGAGGTTGACCTGAAGCGCCAGCGCGCCGATCGTATGCTGTCCCTTGAGAATCGGCGCGACGACAAAGGCTGCGATCGCGTTTCCGGATGGCCGATAGGGCGCGAAACGGGTCAGGTCGATATGCATGAAGGTCATGGCCTGGCGGAAGCCCGCAGCCAACTCGGTATCGCGGAACGGGCCCTGCAGCAGGTTGGTGCCCAGGTCGGCCTCCTCGCGAAGCGAAAAGACGACATCGCCTCCTTGGTCGATCAAGATGACGTCGTGGTAATCGGCGCGCTCGCCGAGCTTGGCGATCTCCGTGCGTTCGGTTGGGCTCGGATTCGGAATCGCGGCGCGGTTTGCGCGTTGATCGGTGGTGCCGATGAGCGCCGACAACGCCTCCCGAACTTGGGCCTGGCTCGCGAAGGAGCGGGCGTCGGCCAGCCGTTCGTTGATGTAGTCGTCGATCTGGTCGGCTTTCTTGTCGGCGATCGAGTTCATGTTCTGCAGAACGGTGGCGGTGAGTGCGCGCTCGAAGCTGTGCAGATAGAACCAGGCCAGACCTGCCAAGGGCAGCAGCGCGATGATCAGGAATCCGACCGCCAAACGCAGGACGAGGCGGCTTGGTTTTACTGCGCCCACTGTTGTGAATCCTCCGGCGGGCGCCGATCCGATTCGTCCGACAGCAGATCGACCAGCGCGCGCCACTGCGCGCGGCTGCGGTGGGCGGGAAACGGCGCCGGGCGGACCGGTGCTTCGGAGATCTCGACCGCATCGAATTGCCCGTCCGCGCGGGCATGACCCACGTAGACCCTGCGCCAAAGGTGTCGCGTGGCCGCATCCAGGGTGACGATCCCGGACGGCCCGTGCAGGCTCGCGCGTCCGATGGAGCGATTCACCTGTGCCGGATCGTCGGTGCCGGCCTCGCGAACCGCCTCGGCCCACAACTTGATGCCGTTGTAGCTCGAGACGATCGGGTCGCTGACGACGCGATCGGCGCCGAAGCGCTGCCGGAACGCGGCGACGAAGCGACGGTTGACGGCATCCGGTAGGCTTTGGAAGTAACCCCACACCGCGTAATGCTCGCGATGGAGCCGACCGCTGTGCATGGAACGCAGCTCGGGCTCGGCAACACTGAACGAGACCACCGGCATCGCATCGAGGTTGGCGGCCAGGAGCGAGGCGAACAGGTGCCGGTTGGCATTGCCGTTGAGTGTATTGAGCACCGCGTCCGGTGCCAGCCGTCGGATCTCGGCGGCGATCGCGTCGAGATCGGTCGCGTCCATGGGCACGTAGCGCTCCGCCAGAATCTCGCCGCCGGCTGCCGTGACCAGGTCGCGGATCAGTCGGTTGGCGGTGCGCGGGAAGACATAATCGGAGCCGACGAGATAGATCCGACTTCCGAATCGGTCCATCGTCCAACGGGCTCCGGGGATGATCTGCTGGTTGGGTGCGGAGCCCATGTAGACGAGGTGGGACGATTGCTCCATGCCTTCGTACTGCAGCGCGTAGAGCATCAGGTGACGGTGTTCTTCCACAACCGGCTTGACGGCCTTGCGACAGGCCGATGTCCAGCAGGCAAGCACGACGCTGACGCGCTCCTCGAGAATCAGTCGCTCGACCTCGGCGGCTGCGGTAGCCCAATCCGAATCGTTTTCGGCGACGACGAGGTCCACGCGACGCCCGAGCAGTCCACCCTCGGCATTGATCTCCTCCACGGCGAGTCGTGCCGCATCGACGAGCCCTTTCTCGCTCTCGGCCATCGGGCCGGACGCGGCATGAAAAACCCCGATCCGGATCGGCTCCGTGACCGAGGTGCGAAGCGAGCCCGGGATCAGTGCCACCGCGGCGAGTGTCGCCGAGATCAGCAGGACCGTCAGGAGTGAACGCGGCATGGGCATCAGGGTGCAGCCGAGACCAGCTTCGCGAACGACGGCCGACCATTTCGCTGACGCTCGAGGCATGGAACGCACTCGGTCATGTCGGCTTCCTCGCGGTAGAGTGAACGCTCTAATCGATTGGTCTGACCATCATCGGCCATCGACGCCGCGTCTGCTGTGATGCGTGTCGATCTGTACGCGGCTGCGTTGCGACAAGAGTGAAGGGCATGAGGGACGCTGCTTAAACCACGTCCGGAGCGACATGCGTCATTTTCATCTTGCGTTTGGCCTTGGAGATGTCCTTGATCTCGGTGAGACGCGGGTTAAAATTTAATATTTTTTAATACTTTAAACCGCGCCACCTCCGACAGCCGTCGGAGCTGGCGCGGTCAATCCACTCCAACAAATGACGCATACCGCACCGGGCGCGGTTTAACCCCAATCGAACCGATCGGCGTCCGACCCGGCGGCGCCTTCGAGGACCTTACGCTTGCCGTCGAGCAGGAAGGCGATGGCGCGTTTCAGGTCGGCGAGCATGACTACCTGCTCGGCTCCCTGTCGCATCGAGGCGTAAGAGGCCGCGAGCAGGACGGCGTTCTGGATATCGCCTCCCGCGGCACCCTCCGAGTAAAGGGCCAGGGTCTCGAAATCGACATCCTCCGCCAGCGGTAATTGGGGCGGGATGTGGCATCGCCAGATCTTCTCGCGCTGCTCGGTGGCGGGGAGCCTGAACTCGACATGGGCGAGCATACGCCGCAGGAAGGCGATGTCGTAGTTCCCGACCAGATTCGAGGCGAAGATGACCGCGCCGTCGAAGTTGTCGAGCTCGATCAGGGTCGTGCTGCGCGCGACATTGATGCTGTTGTCTGCCGATTGGGAGACGTTGACCAGACGTTTGCCGAGGATGGAGTCGGCCTCGTCGAAGAAAAGCAGGGCGCTGGTCTCGGACGCCTTGGCGAAGGCCGCCTTGATGTTCTTGGGGGTCTCGCCGACATATTTGGACTCCAGCTCGGCATAGCTGATACGCAGGATCTTTTTGGCGAGCAGGTCGGCGATGGCGTCGGCGGCCAGGGTCTTGCCGGTCCCGGGCGGACCGTAGAAGTTCAGCGCGACGCGTCGTCCGGTACGCGCGACCGAGCACAGCCCCCAGGTCACGTAGATCAAGTCCTGAGAGACCAGGACATTGGTGGCCTCGCGGATGCGCTCCAAGGTGTCCTGATCGAGGATGAGTTGATTGAGGGTGTGGCGCGGCTCGACCGGCTCGATGCCTTCAAGGCGCGTCTCTTCGGGCTCCTCGGACGGCGGTACTGCGCCGCCGGGTTGCACCATCGCAGCAAGACTGGTTGTGACGCCTTGGGCGTAGGGGTGCTCCAAGGTCGTCTTGGTCGGATTGAAGTCGACCCGGATCTTCGGCTTGTTCAGCAGCCCCGGAAACTCCGAGGTCTTGAGTACCTGGACCAGCCGTTTCAGGAAGGCGTTGGACGCCGCCGGCTCGACCTCCACCGAGGTGTCCTGACCCTTCTCCAAGCACTGCGGGCAATACAGGAGCGGCGCGCCGACCACCTCGACGAAGTAATGCCCGAGATTGCTCTTCTTGCCGTGATGCGAGAGCACCAGCTCACAGCCATGCACCGGACAGCTCGGCGTCTTACGAAGCAGCGACATCAATCGGGTTCCCTAGTACCACTGCGTCCCGAATGATACGCACCGTCTCCATTCGAATCTCGCCCTCGTATAAACTCGCACTCGCCGCCGCGGACGCGATTTTGGAATCATTGAATAAAAAATCCTGAACCGCGTCTCACCGGACTCATTGACTGGGCCGAGGCCGCGTTTGACGCCGCCAATGCATGTCGCTGCGGACGCGGTTCAGCGGTTCAGCCAAAGACCAGATTGAGCATGGTCAGCGCCACCACCAAAAAGAGAATCGTCATGATCCCGCCGGCGCGCATGAAGTCGACAACCCGATAATTGCCTGGCCCCATGAGGAGCGCGTTGACCTGATGGGTCGGAATCAGAAAGGAGTTCGAGGTGGCGATGGCGACGGTCAGGGCGAACACGGCCGGGTTCGCGCCGACACCGAGCGCCATATTCACCGCTAAGGGCACCAACAGAACCGTCGCGCCGACATTGGACATCACCAATGTGAAGAAGGTGGCAAGCACCGCCAATGCGGCCTGGACCACCCAGATCGGCACGTCGCCGAGCGCGGAGAGCGTCTGCTGAGCGATCCAAGCGGCCGTGCCGCTGGCCTCCACGGCGAGCCCGAGCGGGATCAGCGAGGCCAACAGAAAGACCGTCTTCCAGCTCACGGCCTCGTACGCCTCGTCGATCGAGAGCACGCCGGCGAGGACCATGCCCACGGCGCCGGTGAGCAGGGCCACCGAGAGCCGCAGATCGGTCAGGAGCACCAAGGCGAGCGTGATCACGAAGAAGAAGAGCGCGACGCGGACCTTGTGAGGACGCAGCTCCTCGTGCGGATACTCGGTCGTGACGACGACGAAGTTGCGGTCCTTGGTCAGGCGCGTCAGGTCTGCCCAGGTCGTGTGGACGACCAAGGCATCGCCTGCGAGCAGGGGCGTATTGCGCACGCCGCCGGTGTTGAAGGTGATCTGGGTCCCGCCGCGATTGATGGCGAGCAACGAGAGCCCGTAGGTCTTGCGCATCCAGACATCACGTGCGGTCTTGCCGATCAGGTTCGACCCGGGCGGGATGACGATCTCGGCGACACCGGCCTTGGTGTTGGACATGACCTCGGAGAAGAGCTCCAAATCCGGTTTGACATCGACCGCGTTCTCCTCGGCAAAGTGCTCGAGCTTCTCCTCGGTCCCGAGCACACCGAGCGTTGTGCCGGCCTCGATGCCGAGCGAGCGGTCCACCCCGTCGGCACCCAGACGCAGCCCGTCGCCCTTCTCGACCGCGATGATCCGTATACGCCAGGTCTGTTCCAGGTCGTCGACACTCATGCCGACCAGCGCGCTGTCCGGACGGAGTCTGACCTCGCGGATCTCGAAGGAGGAGAGTCCGTAGGTTTCTGCGAAGTAGCTGCTGGTATCGCTGCCGGTCAGCATCTCGTTCCCGCGCGAGGGCAGGACGAAACGCCCGGCAAGCACGAAATAGAGGATGCCGGCGACCAGCAGGGCGATCCCGATCGGGGTGACATCGAAAAGGTTAAAGGTCTCCATCGGCGTCGTGCCGGCCGGGAGCGCCTTGTTCGACGTCAGGATCAGGTCGTTCAAGAGAATCAGCGGGCTGGAGCCGACCATGGTGATGGTGCCGCCCAAGATGGCGCAGAAGCCCATCGGCATCAGCAGCCGCGACATCGGCAACCCGGTGCGCGCGGAGATACGGCTGACCACTGGCAGGAAAAGGGCCGCGGCACCGACGTTCTGCATGAAGCTCGAGATGCCCCCGACCGTCCCGGAGATCAGCGGGATGATGCGCGACTCGGTTTTTCCGCCGATGCGCATGATGAAGCCCGCCACCTTCGACATGATTCCGGTCTTGTCGAGTCCGGCTCCGATGATCATCACCGCGATGATGGAGATCACCGCGTTGCTCGCGAAACCGTCGAACAGATGCTCGACCGGCACCAAACCCTGCTCGAGTCCCATCCATGGCGCAAAGAGTCCGGTCAGCCCGAGCAGGACCATGATGCTGATCGCGGCGACATCGACGGTGACGACCTCGAAGGCGAACAAGAAGATGGTCAAGAGAAGAAATCCGACGACCCAGCCGATCTCTACGGACGGGGCGATTGCGGCGAGGTAGAACCCGACGACTGCAAAGACGACCGCGGCGAGATCGGTCTTGGTCAGGGCGCGAAAAGCGGCGAGCATGCTTGAGTGTCCTCTCTGTGTTCGGGTCCGTCTAACGGCTTCGGCGCCGCGCCTTCCACAGCGCGCCGATCGGACCAGTTGATTTGACGTCCGGAGTCCGGCGGCGACGGCTCATTCAATGATTGCTGCAGATGCTTCCATATGTGGGGTCCGGCTCGGAGCTTGAACGGCCATCGTCTCAGTACGCTGAAGGACCACCGAAAGACCCGTGATCATAAAGACCCGTGATCATAAAGAAATGGATCCGGTTTTTCCCGGTTTTCTTCGCGGTCTTGCGTTTACACCCGACCCGCCGGGCTCGACTCGGTGGCCCCGAGCTTGGCGTCGGACTGGGTTCCGAATGGATGCGAGCAGTAGCCCCGAGCCGGGCTCGCTGCTAGTCTCTGTTTCGTCTATCGTCCATTCTGATCCTTCACATTGATCGCGTCCGGAGTCCGGAGTCATGAAGCACCTCGTTCGTCGGAGCCTGATCAACCTCGGTTGGAGCTGCGCCATTCTCGCTCGCCTCGCCGATGCAGCACCGCTGGTGAACGTCGCGGAGGAGCTGGAACGGCTGATGGCCCAGCACGGGTTCGAGGTGCGCGGCATCGAGCAAACGGCTGAAATGGAGGGGCGCGCCGAGGGTGCCGAGCTGGTGCCGCGCCTTCGGTTGTTGCTGGATAGTTTCGATCATGTGATCGTTCAGACCGACAACGGCGGGGTCGATCGGATCATCATCCTCGGCGAGAAGGTCGCCGTAGTCGCACCGCCCTTGATCATCGACAGCGGGGGATCGGGTTTTCCGTCTGACGACGCGGCACAGGGCGAGGGCGGCCAACCCGGGGACTCGATTGTGTTGCCGACACAGCGTCAGGGAACCTCGCACGTCGTGAGCCTGACCCTCGAGGGGCCGAACGGCCAGCGCATCCAGCGGGTGTTGCTGATCGATACGGGTTCGGATCATGTGGTTCTGCCGGCCTCCTTGATCGGCCCGCTCGGGATCACGCCGGCCGATCTAAGGATGCAGACGGTTCAGACCGCCAACGGGACCGTAGAGGCGCGGCTCGGCACCTTAAGCGGCGTGTGGCTCGGAGAGAAGCGTGTCGAAGGGGTCTCAGCGGCCTTTATCGACGACACCCGGCTCGGCGGAAATGCCCTCTTGGGGATGAGTCTGCTCGGGCGATTCCGCGTTACCATCGACGACGAGCAGAATCAGCTGACCTTGGCGGCCCGGTAGGGGGGAGAGAGCTGTCAGCTATCAGCTATCAGCTATCAGCTGTCAGCTATCAGCTATCAGCTATCAGCTATCAGCTATCAGACGTGAGCACTGTACGTTGGTGCTTCCTATCGTCAGCACAACCTACGAGGCGCGAGCTTTTCGGACATCGCCTAAAGTACGGCCGACACACTCTGGCGCCGATGCTCGGCCTGGTGCTCTACTGGCTCTTTGGGATCAACCGTATTACCCGCAAGGCCCATCGGCTGCGTTCGCAGACCTCCGAGGCCCGTGATCGCGCGGAGCTCGCCGCGGAGCGTCGCGCCCTATTTCCTTCCCGACCAGACATTGACGACCGCACTGAACGTGAGGAACCGTTCAATATCAAGTGATCCATCTTAGCCCCTCTCCCCTTGTGGGAGAGGGGTTGGGGAGAGGGGGAGAATGAACAAGAATGGCTCATTTGTTTCTGAACCGTTACTGACGGCCTTGCGCGGCGTCGAGGTCGAGATCCTGATGCCCGAGCAGAACAATCTGATGCTCGTGCAATGGGCCGCGCAAGCCCAGGCCGATCAGCTCTTGGAGGGGTGCTGCCGCATCCAGCTCTCCCCGCCGCCTTTCGATCACACAAAATTGATGCTGATCGACGACGCCTGGGCGTTTCTCGGCTCGGCAAATTGGGATGCCCGCAGCCTGCGGCTGAATTTCGAGTACAACCTCGAATGCTACGATCGCAATCTGTCCCGCCGGCTCCATGATCTGGTCGATGCCAAGACCGCGGCGAGCCGTGAGTTGGCGCTCGGCGAGCTTGCAGACCGCTCGCTGTCGGTGAAGCTGCGGGACGGATTCGCGCGGTTGTTTTCGCCGTACCTCTGAGCGGCGAAGCCGCGTAGATCGGGGCGGTGAAGCCTCCGGCCGCCAGGCCGTAGCTTGTGCCGAGCCCCGCGAGGCACAACCAACCGTCGGCGGAAGTTGTGCTTCCTATCGTCAGCACAACCGGGTATCGCGTTCTCCGGAAATCGCCTAAAGCCGCGCCAACAGCTCGGCCTTCTTGGCGTTGAACTCGTCGTTCGTGAGGATGCCCTTTGCCCTGAGATCGCCGAGCCGTTCGATGGCGGCGAAGATGTCGCCCTCGCTGACTCCCGGGCTCGGTGCGGGCCGGTACTGTCCGGAGTGATCCGATGCAGAGGCCGGTGCACGCGTCTCCACGGGTTGGCCGTTGCGCGATACGATCGGGAGGCGTCCGAGATCGATCGTGCCGTATTGGCTGCCGAAGCTGATCGAGCCACCGGTGCCTTGTTGCTGGGAGAAGCCGCCGATCTGGTGGTCCAGGGTGTCGTACACCCAGACGTCCCCGCCGGTGTTCACGGCCAGACGCCGTGCGTCGGCGAAGTAGGCGTACTTGACGTTGTTCTGGCTCCCGGTCGCGTTGGGTACGCCGAGCGCGTGTGGCCACCAGTGATCGGCCGGGTCCGGCACGAAGAGATCGGATTGCCCGCGGAATCCCCCGCTGGTTTGGTTCTGAAAGGATCCGCCGCCTTGGCTCTGGGACTGGAAGCTTCCGCTCTGAAGGAGGCCGGGCTGATTGACGAGTAGGTTGGAGAGCTCGTAGCAGAGTGCGTCGACCCGCCCTTTGAGGGATGAGTTGAACATGTCGCCGAGCATCAGCATGCCGCCCTGCATCCACTGGCCCGAGCCGCCGAACTCCGGGTGGCTGAACTGGGCCATGCCGCCGTTGCCGTTAAGCACGGCAATCAGCATGTGCGTCACTGCATCCTGGCTGAATCCGTGACGCCTCGCGATATCGTCGACAATCTGTTGGCCCTGCGGTGTGAGGTGTTGCATCGTTGGCTTCCGGGCTGGTTGTTCGATGCCCGGCACGCTATCACAAGGCGATCCCGGGTGTCGGCTCGACCGCTGGTCGGTTGTCGCGCCGGGGCTTATGAACAACGCCCGATGAGAGCTGATGACAGCACTGCGGTTCAGGTACGGTTCAGCGTGGAGGCTCTATGATGAGAGGCATGACGGGCTATCGGTTTCCCGTCGCTTCGCTGGAGACGATCCATGAGCATCAGGCGCCGGAGGCTATTGATCCTGTCCGCTGTCGCTTTCGCGACCCTCGTTGTCGCGCCGGCGATCTCCCCCGCGCGGGAGCCTCCGGTGTGCGAGGGCCGCGACTGTCGGGAATGGCGCTGCGAACGCGGCCGGCCCTGTCAGCCCTACTCCCGCCGTTATCGCGCCGAGCGCGGCACCACAACCATCACGGCCCCGGAGTACGGCGGCCATGCCATTCGCGGCTATGTCCCTCCACGCTCGGTCATCCTGAGTCCGTCCGAGCCCGGCTACCGGAGCTACCGAAACCCGAGATAGTGCGTCGCGGCGCACGGATGCCTTTCGGCCCGACGGGCCGTCTGTGCTAGATTCACCCGCACCTGGAACGGATCCCGGAGCCACATAATCATGCGCCAGACCAGACTCGTCCTTGTCGCGTTGTTCCTCGTCGCCGGCGTCGCGATGACGGGGGCGGCGTGGGGCCGCGGCGACAAGTCGAGCCAAGGCCAGATGACCCCGTCCCAAGCGGAAGAGGCGGCACGTCGCCAGACCGGAGGCGGACGTGTCCTCTCCGTCAAACCCTCGGACGGCGGCTATCAGGTCAAGGTTCTGACCTCGTCGGGAGAGGTCAAATATGTCTTCGTTGCGGGCCGCTGAAGGGGGGAGCCTATGCATGTCTTGGTGATCGAGGACGAGGCGGAGCTGCGGCGCCAAATCATCGAGCGTCTCGCTCGCGAGGGCGCCATTGCGCAGGGCACCGGCGACGGTCGCGAAGGCTTGTACCTGGCGACCGAATACCCTTTCGACGCGGCCGTGATCGATCTCGGTCTGCCCGGGATGAGCGGGCTGGAGATCATCCGCAGCCTGCGTGCCGCCGAGAGTCTTCTGCCGATCCTGATCCTCACCGCCCGCGATCGCTGGCAGGACAAGGTGGAAGGTCTCGAGGCAGGCGCGGACGATTATCTCGCCAAGCCATTTCGAACCGAGGAGCTGTTGGCCCGACTGCGCGCCCTGATCCGCCGAACCAACGGGACGGCGTCTCGCGAGCTGCGCATCGGCCCGTTGCGCATGGATCTGGTCGCCCAGTCGGTCTGGATCCAGGAGCGCCCGACCGAGCTGACCGCCTACGAATACCGTCTCTTGGAGCAACTGGCGAGCGCCCGCGGCGGCGTCCTCTCCAAGCAAGCCTTGGCGGACCGGCTCTATCCACACGACGAGGATCGCGACAGCAACGTGATCGAGGTGCTGCTGGGCCGCCTGCGGCGCAAGCTCGACCCCGACGGCTCGCTCGCGCCGATCGAGACCTTGCGCGGTCGCGGCTACCGCCTTGCACTCGCAAGCGAGGACGGGCACCCGGGTTTCACCTGATGTCGCTTCGTGTGCGCGTCGTCGCCTCCGCCGCCGCGGTGCTCGCGGTTTTCATTCTGCTCACCAGCCTCGCCCTGGAGCGGGCCTTCCGAGACACCGCCGAATCCTCGCGCGAGGAGCGTCTCCTCGCGCAGATCTTCCTGCTCATGGCCGCAGCGGAGGCCGAGAACGACGGACTGGTCTTTCCCGACGCGCTCGCCGAGGCCCGCTTCAGACTGCCCGGATCAGGTCTCTATGCCCGTGTCTTCGACGGCGCCGACCGTCTGATTTGGGAATCCGACTCCGCGATCGGCATCCCCGAGCCCGGCCCCATGGCGCTTATGCCCGGCGAGAGACGTCTTGAGCTCCGGACCGACAGCAGAGGACAGGACTATCTGGTGGAAGGATTCGGCGTGTCCTGGGAAACCGGGGAGCTGCCTCGCCAATATGTGTTCGTGGTCGCCGAGGACATGGCCGCATTCAACGAGGAGGTCGGACGCTTTCGCGCAAGCCTCGCGGTCTGGCTCGGGGTGATGGCCCTGCTCATGTTGACGGCGCTCGTCCTGATCCTCGCCTGGGGGCTGGCCCCCTTGAGGCGCGTCAGTGCCGAGGTCGCCGCGATCGAGTCGGGTCAGCAGCACAAGATCCTCGGCCGCTATCCGACCGAGATCAGCGCCCTGACCGACAATCTGAACGGCTTGTTGGCCCATGAGCAGGCACGCCAGTTGCGCCTCGACAACGCACTCGGGGACCTCGCACACAGCCTCAAGACACCGCTCGCCGTGATGCGGGGCGCCGTCGGCGAAACCTTATCCGGACAGGACACGCGCGCGCTCATGGAGGAGCAGCTCGGGCGGATGGACAACATCGTTGCCCACCAACTGCAACGCGCCCGCACAGGTGCTGCGCCGGCGTCCAGACTCGCGCCGCCGGTGCCGATCGGGCGCGTCGCGGAACGTCTCCTGGCCTCGCTCGGAAAGGTCTATCGCGACAAGGGGGTCGAGGTCACGCTTGCGGTGTCGCATGAGTTGCAGATCAACGGCGTCGAAGGGGATCTGATGGAGATGCTCGGCAACCTGCTCGACAATGCCTTCAAGTGGTGTCGCCGCCGGGTCCACGTCGTCGCCATCATCGAGAAGCGGATGCTGGTGCTCGCCATCGAGGACGACGGGCCCGGCATCCGGCCGCAGGATGCGCAACGCCTCCTCGCGCGCGGGGCGCGCGCCGACGAGGCCGTGCCGGGCCACGGCATCGGCCTCGCCGTCGCCCGAGAGATCTGCGAGGCGTACGGGGGACGGCTCGACGTCGAATCATCGGCCCTCGGCGGGGCGAGGATCCGGCTGAATCTCCCGACGTGACCGACGTCAATCAGTCGCCGAATCCCTGCGGATTCTCGGACTGCCACCGCCAACTGTCCCGGACCATCTCGTCGATCCCGAGCTGCGCCTCCCAACCCAGCTCGGCCTTGGCGAGCGCCGGATCGGCATAGCAGGCGGCGATATCGCCGGGACGACGCACGACAATCTCGAAGGGAATCGGGCGGCCGCTCGCACGCGCGAAGGCATCGACCATCTCGAGCACGCTGTAGCCTCGCCCGGTCCCCAGGTTATAGGTCACCACTCCCGGCGCCGTCTCAAGCCGACGCAGCGCCGCGAGGTGGCCGCGCGCCAGGTCGACCACATGGATGTAATCGCGCACTCCGGTCCCGTCCGGGGTCGGATAGTCGTTGCCGAAGACACGCAGCCGCGGCAACTTGCCGATTGCGACCTGGGCGACATAGGGCATCAGGTTGTTCGGAATCCCGTTGGGGTCCTCGCCGATCCGCCCGCTCGGATGCGCGCCGACCGGATTGAAGTAGCGCAGCAGGGCGATGTTCCAGGCCCCGTCCGAGACGTGAAGATCGCGCAGGATCTCCTCGATGAAGAGCTTGGAGCGGCCGTAGGGATTGGTCGCCGAGAGCGGAAAACCTTCCCGGATCGGCACCGTCGCCGGATCCCCGTAGACGGTGGCCGATGAGCTGAAGACCAGGTTCTTCACCCCGGCCGACGCCATCGCCCGACAGAGGGTGATGGTCCCGCCGACGTTGTTCTCGTAGTAGTCAAGCGGGATCTCGACCGACTCCCCGACCGCCTTGAGTCCGGCAAAATGGATGACGGCATCGAAGGCGTCGTCCCGAAAGATCGCATCGAGCGCCTCGCGATCGCGCAGATCCGCCTTGATGAAGGTCGGCGTCCGGCCCGTGATCTCGCCGACCCGCCGCAGCGACTCCTCCTTGCTGTTGCAGAGATTGTCCACCACCACGACGTCCATGCCAGCGGTCAGCATCTCTAAGCAAGTATGGCTACCGATGTACCCCGCCCCGCCCGTTACTAGCACGCGCATCGTTATCACTCCATTGTCTGCTGTTGTTTGTTTGCTGTACTCGTTCGTCGTCCCCACGCGCCGGCCTCGAGTGTCGGAACACTCCGCGGCCTGCCGCGACGGAGTCGCGTCTTGCGCCTGGATCGGACCCTCACATGGTTGCCCAGCGAAGGTCAAGTGCTCCGAGCAACCCGCCCCAAGCTCCGCCTGGCCGTTTCTTGTATACCCGGTCGGTGCTTGCTCCGACCCGCCGATCTCGGGCGCCGCCGCCTGAGCCGCACCACGAAGGTGCGAATGAATTCGCACCTACGCGCCGGTCGTGCCTTTTCCGGAAACGGCCTTGAACGCCCCGCCGACGTTCGTCGCCGCACGGCGAGCACCCCGGGATCGTCGAGTTGCCGTCGACCTCTTCCCCCGGCCTGACGGCCAGCGGGCCCCGTCCAGCTCGACGATCCCGGTGCTTGTGCTCGGCGGCTGTCGGCCGGGGTCAGACTCCAACGCCGCGGCATCAATGGGGACTTGTTTGAAATCCGACACCCGATGCACGTAGGCGCCATCGGACAAGGGGTGCCCCACGTGGCGCCATTTGTGCTTAACTCTTGTGTAGAGTTCCGCCTCGCACGCTTTTCGCAACGACGAGCGCCTCGCCCGCGCGGCAGGCCCCGCCCAACAAAGGTCACCGACATGATCGATCCCATTCGCGAGCTTGGTCTCCATACCGGCGCGTCCGCCGCTCTGCCCGACGGGCCCTACGCATCGCTGTCGGCCGACGACCGTCAGAAGCTGCATCTCTACATCAACTTCAAGCTGATCTCCTCCGGTCAACCCTCCTGCGGGACACCGGCGACGGAGGACTTCATCGAGATCGCCCACGATCTGCTGCTGAGCTATCGCGAGAAGAACCGGCTCCTGTCGACCTACCACTGCCCGGTGGATCGACGGATCCAGGATTTCCTGGGGCGCTATTTCGAGGATCTGGAGCTGGATCGAATCCCGACCCTACCTTTTCAATCCTTCATCCTGGATCGCCACGGCCTGGCCCGCGAGCTTTCCGTCCCCGTCGACAGCGACGTCTTCACCTCGGACATCATCTCGAGCTATCGCGTCGCACAAGGCGTGCTGCACAACCCGGCGAGCGATCGGCGCACCACCGAGGGGTCTTTCCACGTCGCCGAGGGCGGATTGCCCATCCCGGGCGACAAGAAGGCGGTGCCCAAGGCGGTCTTCGCAAAGCTGCTCGAGGCCGCACTCGATCCGCCCGAGGACCTGCTGACCATCCCCTTCACGGCCAACCACAGCGAGCCGGCACGGATGTTCGTCTCGCTGCTGCTGCGCCCCTTGGTCTGCCCGGAGGTGCCCGGATTTCAGCCCGAGAAGAAGATGGAGATCCGCTTCTTCGCGCCGGGCAATCTGGTCTCCAACCTGGATTTTGTCGAGAGCATCTTCGGCAACGGCGGCAACCCCTATCTTGCCGACTTCGATGCCGCCTTGGACGTGGATCACTGGACCGGCCACACCGGCTGCGTCCTGCTCGCCCCGCACCTGACGCAACTCACCAAGCAGGCGCTTGGGCTGCCGCACCGTGACCATGCAACCGACCGCCAGCGTGCGGAGGGCATGTGTTGGAGCAATCCGGAGGAACGCTACAACGACGGCAATGCCTTCAAGATCACCGCTCGCGACGCCTCCGGGGTCATCGTCACCATCCTTGCGGACAACTATTTCGGCTATTGCAAGAAGGAAGTGAAGACCCAGGTCAGCTTCGCGGCGAACCTCTTCGGCCTGGCCGAGGAGGAGCACTCTGGCGGTGCTCTCGCGTTCCCGCGCTTCAACCACGGCGAGGAGTTCGGCGTGGACCAGTCCACGCGCGAGCCCGGCTATTCCTTTGCCGATGTGGCTGCGCGTTACGGCGCGATCATGGACCTGCAGCCGGAGGGCTACGGGATCGACAAACGCTTCCCGCAGGTCGTCTATGTCCCCCAGAAACTGCGCATGGATCTTCTCGCCCAGCGCATCACCTGGGATTACGAGGGCACGACCCGTACCATCCGGCTGCAGCCGGACAAGATCTACATCCAGCCCAACGGCTACAAGATCGAGATGCAGAAGCATCCTGGCGCTCCCTCCTGGCGTCTCATCGGCACGAAGGCGGAAGGGACCTTCTGTCACAAACCCTGCACCGTCTCGGGCGGCGGCAAGTCCGAAATCTCCAAGTCGCTCGAGGACGCAGTGCTCTACGGCCCCATCTTCGTCGACGATCTGAATCAGGATCTGGACCGGGTACAGGAGATCTTCGACCGCGATTACCGCGACCGCTTCCGTCCCGGTTTCGAGCACGAGGACCACGACGCCGGGCGCAAACCCTTGTCGCCGGAGCGCAGTCTGGGCTCGGTGATCAAGCTGCTGACCCCCTCGCCCAGTCACACGCGCGAGTACAACACCTGGCTAAAGATGATCCCCCCGCGCTTGCTGGCCCTGACCTTCATGATCAAGCGTCTCTACCGTCCGAGCTGGGGCGAGGCGTGGCGCGACCGCTTCTCGGTCGACGAGGTCGACGGTGCACCCGGGCACGAGCTCAAGGCATTCGGGCGGCGCATCGTGGCGACCTACCTGCGCGTCGGGTTCGATCTCGACAGCAAGTGGCGGACCTTCAAGCTGCGCCAAGACTTTATCGCTGCCGAGAAGATCCAGATGGAAGACGACATCACCGCTTCGGTCGTGGTCCCGCCGGGTGCGGTCAACGGATGCCGAGCCGCGGCTCGCGAGGGCGAGTACAGCCTCAAGCTCGCCCGAAACTGCGAGCACCGTCTGTTCCAGCGCCCCGACGATGCCATCATCCCGGGCTTCGACAAGCAGACCGAGCTCGAGATGGCGCAGAATGGCAACTTCATGGCCAACTACGAGCCGCTGGTCGGGCCGACGCTGGATGCGGTCATCGGCGACGTTCTGACCCTCTCGACCTTCACCGCACCCATGCGCGAGCGTCTCGAGCAGGCGGCGCGGGATGGCCTCGCCGTCGTCTCCTCCGCCCACCCGCGCCTGGTCGACGGCAAGCCGTCGAAGAACCCGCGCTACCTTCAGGTTCGCCCCGACCTCGTCAATCCGGTGCGCAGCTATGTCGCCGCGATGGGCGCGCGCTTCCACCGCAAGCTCCCCCTGGACATCCCGGTCTGCCACCCGGTCGACGCGGTCTTGACCGGACGGCGCAACAATCCGCCGGAGCCCGGTATCCGTGCGCTCGCGGTCTACAACCCGATCCACTACCAAGAGTTGCCCGAGCTCTTCATGGACTTCATCTGCTCGCTCACCGGCAAGTCCCCCTCCACGACCGGTGCCGGCAGCGAAGGGGCGCTGACCAAGGCGCCCTTCAATGCCGTGCGCCCGACGGTGGATCTCAATAACGCACTGGTGTCTTACATCCTCACCGGCTACGCCGGGTTCTCGAGCTCCGCCGGACACATCGGCCCGGACGTGAAGGTCTCGCACGACGTATCCCTGTTGATCCCGGAGATCTGGGCCCGTCTCACCGAGCAGGAGCGCGATCCGCAATACCTGATCGCAAACGACTATCTGGAGCCCCTTGAAGACTTCGAGTACCAGGGTCGTACCGTGCTGGCGAGTCGGCTCGGCTACCGCATCACCGAGCGCTTTGTCGCGCACTTCATGGGCAAGATCTTCGACAACCCACGCGCGGTCTTCACCTCGGCGATCCTGCGCCCGGAATCGCAAAGCCTGGAGGTCTTCGTGGACGGCATCGAGAACATCTGCGAGGCACAAGAACGCGTCGCCCGGCGCTATCTCGAGGACGGCAGCATCGAGGATGCCTGTCCGCCGCTCGCGGCCCTGCTCCACATCATGGCGGAGGGCCACTATCAGGGGCGAAAGGTCCACGACCCCGTGATTCGCAACCTCTTTAACCGCGCGTCCCTCTTGAGATCGGAATGGTATCGCGAACGTCTGCAGATCAAGCAACAGCGCGACATTCAGCTTGCTCGGAGGATGGTGTTGAACCTGCAGCAGTTCATGGATCTGCGCCACTACGCCGACGAGGCCGACCGTCTCGATGCCGCCGCGCGCCTGGAGCGCGCCAAGGCCGATCTGGCTCGGGTGCAGGGGCCCGCCTACCGCGATGCCTTGGTCGGCACCATCGGTGCGGATCCACTTGGGCCGGCTCGGGAGATCATGGTCGAGGCCGAGCGACAGGCCGCCTAGGGCGGGCATTCGGTCGCCGGAACCTGAATGCCGCAACGGGGACGCGTGTACCGATTCAATCCGATCGGCGACGTGGCCGGTCTGATCCGCGTGGCCGATCGCATGTCCCCCCCGGGGCAGTTGAAGGTGATTTCCGAGAAAGAATCCAACGACCAGTAGGGGCGAGCGACTTTAGTCGCCCCCTGCAGCCCCGACAGGTCTTGCAGACGTGCGCATTTAGAACGTTTATCCCCGGCGATCGCCTAATGCCCCTTGAGACGCCGGCGCATCGCGTGCAGGGTCGGCTCCGTATAGCCGTTCGGCGCCTCGCGACCCTTGAAGATCAGGTCCGAGGCGGCCTCGAATGCGATGCCTTCGAAGCCCGGAGCCATCGGGCGATACAGAGGATCACCGGCGTTCTGCGCATCGACGACGGCCGCCATCCGCTTGAGCGTCTCCATGACCTGCTCGCGCGAAACGATCCCGTGATGCAGCCAGTTGGCGACATGCTGGCTCGAGATCCGTAGGGTCGCGCGATCCTCCATCAAGCCGACGTTGGCGATATCGGGCACCTTCGAGCAGCCGACACCCTGATCCACCCAGCGCACCACATAGCCCAGGATGCCCTGACAGTTGTTGTCGAGCTCTTGCTGGATCTCCTCCGAGCTCCATGCGCACGCCGGGTCGAGTGGGATCTGCAGGATGGTATCCAGGCTGGCCCTTGGTCCGCTGGCGGCCAGCTCGGCTTGGATGGCGACCACATCGACCTGGTGGTAGTGCATCGCATGTAGGGTCGCGGCGGTCGGAGAGGGCACCCAGGCGCAGTTGGCGCCGGCCTTGGGGTGACCGGACTTGGTCTCGACCATGGCGCGCATCTCGTCGGGCATGGTCCACATCCCTTTGCCGATCTGGGCATGACCGCGCAGGCCGCAGGCGAGACCGACATCGACGTTCCAGTTCTCGTAGGCCAGCAGCCAGGGCGCGGTCTTCATGTCGCCTTTGCGCAGCACCGCGCCGGCCTCCATGTCGGTGTGGATCTCGTCGCCCGTGCGGTCCAGGAAGCCGGTGTTGATGAAGATGACCCGTTCGGAGGCCACCCGGATGCACTCCTTGAGGTTCAGGGTCGTGCGGCGCTCCTCGTCCATGATCCCGATCTTGATCGTATTGCGGGCGAGCCCGAGTGTATCTTCCACCCCCGCAAAGATGTCCACCGCGAGCTGAACCTCCTCGGGTCCGTGCATCTTCGGCTTGACGATATAGACGCTGCCCGTGCGCGAGTTGCGACGGGCCCCATAATTGGGATGGATGTCGTGCATGGCGCAGGCCACCGTGACCAGGGCGTCGAGCATGCCCTCCGGGATCTCATTGCCGTCGGCATCCAGCACGGCATCCGTGGTCATCAGATGTCCGACGTTTCGCACCAGCATAAGCGAGCGGCCGGGCAGGGTCAGCGTGCCGCCGAGCGGGGTGCGGTAGGTCCGGTCATCTTCCAGGGCGCGATCGACAGGCTTGCCGCCCTTCTGGAAACGGGCGGTGAGGTCGCCCTTCATGAGGCCCAGCCAGTTGCGATAGACCGCGACCTTGTCTTCGGTATCGACGGCGGCGACCGAGTCCTCGCAATCCTGGATGCTGGTGATGGCCGATTCCAGCAAAAGATCGGCCACGCCGGCTGGGCTGTCGCGGCCGACCTGATGCCCGTGATCGATCCGGATCTCGATGTGCAGTCCATGGTTGACCAGCAGGACGGCATCCGGCTTCTCCGGGGTGCCCAGATAGCCGACGAACTGACCGGGCTCCGCCAGCATGGTTTGGCTATTGTCCGGCAAGAAGACGACCAGCTTGCCGTCCTCGATCCGATAGCCGCAGGACTCCCCGTGCGAACCGCGGTTCAGCGGTGCGGCCTCGTCGAGGAAGGCGGCGGCGCGGGCGATGACCTCGGAGCCGCGCTTGGGGTTATAGGTCTTGCCGCGCTCCATCCCGTCGGCGTCCGGGATCACATCCGTCCCGTAGAGCGCGTCGTAGAGACTGCCCCAGCGGGCATTCGCGGCGTTGAGTGCGTAACGCGCGTTGCTCACCGGCACCACGAGCTGCGGACCGGCGATCTCGGCGATCTCGGGGTCGACGTTCGCCGTGGTGACGCCGAAACTCGGCCCCACGGGGACGAGGTAGCCGATGTCGGACAGGAAGGCACGGTAGGCGCCCTGATCCGGCGTCCGGCCGCGATGCTCGAGATGCCAGGCATCAATGCGCGACTGCAAGGCGTCGCGTTGATCCAGCAGCTCGCGGTTGCGCGGCGCGAGCTTACGCACCATTGACGCGAAGGCGCCCCAGAGTTGATTCGGGTCGATCCCGGTGCCCGCGAGCACCTCGCCTCCGACCAGCTCGTAGAGCGGTTTGGCGATCTTTAAGCCGCCCACGTCCACGTGTTCCGTCCTAGTCATCTGCATCTTGGGTCTCCATCCCTCGTTTCGAGAGGGCCGTCTCAGTGGTGTTGGGATTCTGCGGATCGTAAGAGGGCGCCGCATCCACGCCGGCCATCGTTACCATCCGATCTCGAGTCATCGACCGGAATGCCTTGATCGCAAGGATGTCGCAGCTCGGATGCAGGGTCGGGGTCGGATGCGGGGCTCAGTACTGATCGTTGAAAGATTCTCACGGAGTCGCTTGACGCATGGAGGATCAGAGTTCTGTCCAGCATCCGTTCCATGTCTCCGTGTGAGGCTTTCCAAGCTGGAACCGATGTGCCAGCCTTGACGTACTGATAAGCCGAGAGGGTATGGGTCATGCGACTGGAGCCTCACTTGCAACTACACTAAGATGGCGTGCTTGCTCCAACGCGGCAAGTTTAATCTGATGAATTTTGTCAAGTGAGAGCATTTGTCCCGGCAATGCTTGTTTCGTGACCTATGCGGCAAACGCTCGGGCCTAGGGATCAGGTCGGGGAGCGCCCGGACGCCCGCCACAGGGCGGCCATGAGCCGAGGAAACCGATGAAACAGCTCTTTCGGTGGTCGCCAGCCCTGCGTATCACCCTCACCTATGTAGGCTTTTCGCTGGTCTGGATCGTCGTCTCGGATTGGCTGTTGTCGCGGGGTGCGGCCGACTCCAGGGTTCAGCTTTGGCTAAGCATGTTCAAAGGATGGCTGTTCATTGCCGTGACGGCCGGCCTGCTATACCTGCTGCTGCAGCGTCGGACCGACCGGCCTGACGACACGGCCGAAGAGCCGGTCAAGCCCGGTCGTCTACTGTTGACCTTCGTCGGTCTCGTCTGTCTGGTACCTCTGCTCAGCTTCGGCATTGGCCTCATCCATGGTCCGCAACTCAAGCACCAGGCCTACGAGAACCTGGAGGCGATCGCCGCGCTCAAGGCCAATCAACTGGAGCAGTGGATGGCCGTTCGTGTTGCGGACGGGAACCTGCTCGCATCCGATGCCGCCTTCGCCCGGCGTCTCGACGCACTGCTGCGCGAGCGCGAAGCCGATCCACTGCTGGCCAATGACATCTCGGGCCGACTCGCCGCGCTGGCGGCTGCTCGCGACTACGAAGGCATCCTGATTCTCGATGCGGAGGGGCGGCGATTCTTGACCCTCGGCGAGACGCACGCGCCGCACGAGGCGTTTCCGGAGCTGATCGCTCGTGCGGGGGCCGAAGGACGGATCGTGCACAGCGGTCTACACCGCGGCGAGGACGGTGCCTATCATCTCGATTGGGCGGTGCCGATCTCGGTCATCGAGAACGGGACACGCCGAGCCGTCGCGACCCTTGTGCTGCACACGGATCCCGCGGCATTCTTCTTTCCGCTCTTTCGCATTTGGCCGACCTCCAGCATGAGCGCAGAGACCCTTTTGGTCGCGAGGGTCGGTGAGGATGCCGAGTTTCTGACCGCCGCCAGGCATGACGACTGGTCGCCGCTCGGTCATCGGGTGCCCTTGTCTGCGGCGTTGCCGGCAACCGATGCGCTTGCACGGACCGCGATCACCGGACAGGTCCCCGGGGTCGACTATCGGGGCGTGCCCGTGCTGGCCGTTTACCGCCAGATCGCGGGGACCGAGTGGCGTCTCATCGCCAAGATCGATCGTGACGAGGTGATGGCCCCGCTGACGATCCTGGTTTTTTGGATCGGCCTGCTTGCCTTCTTCGCGCTTGTGGTGCTCGGTATTGTCTGGGGTCTGACCCGGCGTCTGCAGCAGCGCGCCCATCGCCTGGAGATGGCGGCGCAGGCCGCGCTGAAGGACCGGCTGTTGATGAAGTTCTTCGAACTGCCGTTCGTGGGTATGGCGATCACCTCGCCGCAGACCAAACGTTGGACTCGCTTCAATGATCGGCTCTGCGAGATCTTCGGTTACGCGCGCGAAGAGTTGGCCGATATAACCTGGCTCGATTTGACTTATCCGCCGGATCGCGAGTCGGATCTGGCTGCGATCGAGCGGGTATTGGCCGGGCAGTCGGACGGCTACGCGATGGAAAAGCGCTTCGTGCGCAAGGACGGGCGGATCGTCCAGACCAAAATCGATGTCCGCGCCGTGCGGCACGACGACGGGACCGTCGACCATTTCGTCGCCACCATCGACGACATCACCGAGCGCAAACGCCAGGAAGAACGCCTGCGACTGGCCGCGGTGCTCTTCGAGAATACGCGCGAGGGTGTCGTAGTGACGGATCGCGACACGCACATCCTCCAGGTCAACAAGGCGTTCGTCGATCTGACGGGCTATCGTGAAGACGAGGCGATCGGACGGACCCCGGCCCTTCTTCGATCGGATCGTCACGACGCCGCATTTTTCGACGCCATGTGGCGGCGTATCCAGACAACCGACCACTGGCAGGGCGAGCTCTGGAACCGGCGCAAGAACGGCGAGCTCTATCCGGTGTTGCTCAACATCAGCGCGGTCAAGGACGACGCGGGGCGGGTCGTTCAATATGTCGGCGCCTTCTCGGATCTGTCGCGGCTGAAAGAGTCCGAGTCGCGGTTGGATTTTCTGGTCCATCACGATTCTCTGACCGAGCTGCCTAATCGTCTTCTGCTCGTCTCGCGCCTGGATCATGCGATCGAGGTGGCGGCACGTGAAGGCCAGTTCGTGGCACTGCTGCTGCTGGATCTCGACCGCTTCAAGGATGTCAACGACAGCTTCGGTCATCCCGCAGGCGATGATTTGCTGCGACAGGCGGCGCGGCGTCTCGGCGGTTGTCTGGCTCCCGCCGATACCTTGGCGCGGCTCGGCGGGGACGAGTTCGGGATTTTGCTCGAAGACATCGTCGATCCGCAGGACGCCGCCCGCGTCGCCGAGCGGCTGCTTGCGGCCCTCGGCGAAACCGCCGGACTGCCCGACGGCAGCGAGGTGCATATCGGCGCCAGCATCGGCATCAGCATCTTCGAGGGGCACAACGAGGACGCCGGGGAGATGCTGCGTCAAGCCGATGCAGCCCTCTATCGGGCGAAGGCGGGCGGACGCAGTCGCTTTGATTTCTATACCGAGGATCTGACCCGCAGTGCGCGGCTGCGCGTTGAGACCGAGCGGCGGCTGCGCTGTGCTTTGGCCGAGGGCCAACTGGTCGCGCATTATCAACCTCAGGTCGAGATCGCCACCGGACGCGTGATCGGTGTGGAGGCGTTGGTGCGCTGGCGCGATCCCGAGCGCGGCCTGATCCCGCCCGGTGAGTTCATCCCGCTCGCCGAAGAGACGGGTCTAATCGGAGCCCTCGGCGAGTGGGTGCTGCACGAGGCTTGCCGCCAAGGCGTCCTCTGGATCGAGGCCGGCATCGCCCCCTTGGTCGTCGCGGTCAACCTCTCGGCGCATCAGCTGCGTCAAGGCGACATCGTCGAGTCTGTTGCGCGCGTGCTTCGCCAAACCGGTTTTCCGGCCGAGCGGCTTGAGCTCGAGCTCACCGAGAGCGCCCTGATGGAGCGCGAGGGCGATACGGCAGGTGTCCTCGACCGTCTGCGCGTGCAGGGCATCCGCATGGCGGTCGACGACTTCGGAACCGGCTATTCCTCCTTCGCCTATCTGCGCCGATTCCATCTGGACGTGCTCAAGATCGACAAGCGCTTCATCGACGAGATCGACCAACAGCCGGACGCCCGCACCATCGTCGATGCCATCATCGCCATGGGGCACGCGCTTGGTCTGAAGGTCTTGGCCGAGGGCGTCGAAACCCAAACCCAGCTCGACATCCTGCGCATCCAAGGCTGCGATCTCTTCCAAGGCTACCTCAAGAGTCGCCCGTTGGAGGCGGATACCGTCACCGCGCTGCTACGCACCGATGCGGGTTGATCCTGGGCTCTGCGGGGCGCGACCCGACGGCCGACCCGTCCGATGACGGATAAGCTCACCCCTGCCGAGCGCTCGTGCCTCATGGCTCGGGTCGTCGGCAAGGACACCAAGCCCGAATGGATCCTGCGCTCCGCGCTACACCGGCTCGGGTTTCGCTATCGACTGGGCGGCGGCGGCCTGCCGGGCCGTCCGGACCTGATCCTGCCCAAATATCGCGCCGTCGTCTTCGTGCACGGCTGTTTCTGGCATCGCCATGCCGACTGCAAACGCGCGACCTTGCCGCGGACCAACGCCGCCTTCTGGAAAGAGAAGCTCGATCGCAACGTCGCGCGCGACGCCGAAGCCGTCGCTGCACTCGAGGCATCGGGCTGGAAGGTCATCGTGGTCTGGGAATGTGAGCTGTATCGCGATCCGGTGGCGGTTGCCTCTCGCGTGGTTGCAGCATTGACCGAGGGAGCTGCCGAGCTGGAGGATTTCGGGTACGACCTCGGAACGCTCGATGCCCGCCGGTTACTCCGGGTCGCCGAAGAGAAGCGACGCTATCGGATCGGCCCCAAGCACCTCGACGAGGATACGGATCAAGAAGGGTAAATGCGTCGAGCCATGCGACTTGATTGAGATTGACCATCGTCGTGCCTACTGAAGAGTCCTCGATGGCTGAGAAGACCCGTGGACTCGAAAGTACGCGCTGCAAAATTCCAAATCGGTATGCAGCGGTCGAACGATCATTGATCCCGTTCCGCACAACCATCCCAATTGAAACTCTTGAACGACGGCACACCTCCCCATTTCTCCCCGACGACCAATGACAATCTCGCAGGGCTTCAATCGAAAGTCGGAAAGGTTTTTCGCTGCTTGCTCCGTGATGGTCATCGTTCGAGTTGGTTCAATCTTGCCATCGACGACGTGCATCGGATTGACGATCGGAATGCCATCGTTGGTATAGCCGGATTTATTGAGTGCGCTCCCGAATGGCCCTGTGCGAAACGCCGCAATCTCCCCCAACCGCTTCACGTCCCAATCCTCCGGAATCACCCCCACCTGACTCGGCTTGTACCCCGGCGGGATTGCTGCTGTGCCGCTCATGCCGAAAGTCCCTGCTGCATGATCAGCCGGAGAATCCCGCCGAGCGTCTCCTGATCGCTCTGAATCAGAGCGCCCAGTCGTCGTCGGATAAGGGATTGCTCCGCTGTGAAAATGAGCGGCTTGAACAAGGATGGCTTCAGTAATCCAGCCGTTTTCCAGCCATCGATCAGCGCTTCGCCATAGCCCAGCGGGGCGCGCATCTGACTGGTGATCGCCAGCAAGATGCAATCGGGATGCGCCTGCTGTAGGCAGCCGGACTGACGATCACGGCGGGGCGTTGCTTGCTCTCCGTCAGGTTGCTGAAAGGAAACGGCACTAGCACGACATCGCCAAACCTATAACTGGTCATAGGCGGCATCGTCTGCGTTGTTCCAGATCTTCTCTAGTGCCGGCTCCGAAAGACGCGAGATGGCGCTGGTTTCGCTCTCATCGGGCAGTAACAGCAATAGACGCGCTGTCTTCACGGTAGGCGTTGATGTAGCTCGCGGTTGCAATGGGATTGAGCCGTTCCCCCTGCGGCAGGCGGCGGCTTCCGTCATCCTTAGAGGCGCTGGAATTTCTTGATCAGGTTGTTGAGGCGTTTGCTTATGGCTGAAACCCCATCGTCTTCAAATGCTCATCCACCCGCGCCCCCAGCGTCGCCACCTCGTCGGTAGGCCGAGGCAGCGGCGTGGCCTAGCGTTCGGCCAGTTCGCGGATGCGGGAGGTCAAGGTCTGCGAGACGCGATCAAGCTCGCCCTGCATTGCGGCTTCGATGCGGGTCATCCATTTGTCGACCACCACCAGGGTCTTGATTTCGGAATCGGTGAGCTTGGAATAGTGCCCGTAGGCCAGCGCGTCGAGCGCGGTCTCCTGTTCCCTGACGGCGCGCTTCAGCGCCGTCTCGCGCTCGGCGAGCTCCAACCAGCGTTTGAGCACGGCCATTTCGTCCTTCGCCTCCCTGTCGGCCTTGATCTCCTTGAGTCGGGCGTTGACCTCGGCCTTGGCGATCAGCGGATCTCCTCCAGACGCGCGTCTTCGCGTCCGGCCTTGCGGGCAGCGGCGGTGCGGTCGCGCCAGCGGCTCAGGAGCTCGGCCATGACGGTCATCTGCTCGCGGTCGCGTCCGGGGGCGTGGGCGAGCTTGTCGAGACGCTGCTCGGCGGCCTTGAGATACCGCGGGTACTGCTTGAGCCGGACGAAGGGGATCTGTTGGAAGAAGCCCCGGAAGATCAGTGCATCGAGCTGATCACGCAAGTCCTGCGTCGTCGGCTGCCAGTTGACCTGGGTGATGGCGGCGAGGCGTTGGCGCAGGGACTGAAAGGCGGCGAGGATCTCGGTGAGCCCCTGCGCCAAGGGTCGAACCACCGGGGACGAGCCTCTCGCGAGCGCGGCAATGACCCCTTGTGCCAGGCGCGCGGCGGTACCGGGGACTGGACCAAGCAAATGCAATGATCGGTGACTTTAAAATCATCCCTAAACACCCAACCCGCCTATTACTTACAGCAACCCCCGCTGGCAAACGAATCGTCTGGGAAGTCACACTGCGGTCAGGAATAACTCTTGTAAAACGCCTCGGCTGTAAACTTGACAAACTCTTCGGTCTTCTCGGGACTGCGCGCAATGACCTGCCAAGGTTCCAGTCGAGAAATCTCAGTCTGAAGATCCTTCGCCGTCTTGCTGCTGCAACCAAGAATGTCCTGCACCGACCCGGCGGCCACGCCATCGCACTGGAAGATATAGGCGAACTCCAGCAACTCCTGGAAGTTGAAGAATTTCTGCTGGTAGTCGTTGGGCGACTGGCTGGCGAAGAAGACCACGACACCCTTCGAGCGCCCTTCGCGAATGATTCGCTGTAGAAAAATGTTCTTCTGGCCGAGATAGTTGTGCGCCTCGTCGATCACCAGGATGGACCGGATGGTCCTTCGACCCTCGGTCACCGGGCTGTCGGGCAGGGTCGTCATCTCCTTGTAAAGCCGCTCGATGACGAGATAGCCGACCAACTCCTTCAGTACCGGCATGGCATGCAGATCGATCAACATCGTACGGTTCGACACCCGGTCCATCGGTGCGCCTTCGCTGCCATGACGCCAGAACAGCTCGAAATCGGACAGATCGCGCAAGACCTCGATGAGGCTGTCGTCTTTCTTGCCGTCGGCCTCATAGGCGAGCGCCGCAAGTTCGAGGACATCCGGAAAATCCGGGTACGGCGCGGCCGACCCGGCGCGCTTGGCGTAAGCCGCTCGGATGGCATCCGTCAGCGCCCCTTTCTGCACGACACCGAGCTTGCTGTTGATCGACGCGAAGCTCTCGGCCTTCTCGCGCGCCGAGACATTGATCGTCTGCTCGTCATAGGCAGGCAGGATGAAGGGATTGATCGGCAGACTTTGCCCGCCTTGCAGCAGGCGGAAAGGCTGCACCCGCGCCAGTTCCAGGAACCGGGCGTTGTCGACCACGTCGCCCTTGTAGTCGAAATAGATGAAGTTCGTCTGATAGTTGGACTGGACGCGGATATCCGTCAGCAGCTTCAGCAGGAACTGCGTCTTGCCGACGCCGGGTTTTCCCATGATGGCCAAGTGCGAGTTGGCGTGCTTGGCCGTATTGTTGAGCTCCATGACGAGCTCGTTGCGCTGCAACAGGGTGCGGCCAATGAAGATGTCGAGCCCACTGCCGAGTTGCTCGCGCCGACCGGCGAATTCCACCTCGTCGACAAGGCTACGAATCAACCCCTCGCCACTGCGCCCGGTCTCCTGGAAGATCCGCGCCAAGAGCACGGCACCGCTGTCGATATGGTTCTTGATGACGGAACGGTTCGAGAAAAACTCATCCTCGCTGAAATCCCGCCGGCCGTAGGTGTAGGCGATCAACGACCGGATGAATGCCTCATCCTCACCGACAAAGGTCGGCCGTTTCATCTCGCCGCCGCTGAAGCTGACGCTGGGCACGACGCCCGTGCCTTCTTTCACCAGCGACAGCGTGAAGGCGATGCGCGCCAGGGTGGCCTTTTCGAGCTTGGTCTCCAAACGCAGCGCGCTCAAGACCTCATCGGCGTCGCTCGATGTGTAGAGGCGGTCAGCCATGACCTTTCTCCCAGAAGTAACCCTGTCGGATGGTCGTCAATTCCTGCCTTTGGTCGTATTCCAGGCTCGCCGCGCCACTCAGTCGCGGTTTAAGGGACCGGTAATAGTTGCTGTCGACTTCGGTGTCGGTCGAGAGAATGATCACCTGCTCGCCAGCATTGGGGAAATAGTTGTTCACAATGTTGTCGCGGTGCGTGCTGTCCAGGCGCGAGAGCGGCGTATCGATGATGATCGGCAGCTTCAGCTCGCTGGTTTGCGCCAGGCCCCACAGGAGCGACACGGCGAATACCTCCTTTTCCCCCGCCGAGAGGGCCGACTTGCGGATCTCATGACCATTGCGGTCGTTGATCCTGATCTCGTAGGTCTTGTCGTCGATGGTGATGTCCTTGATCAATCCGCTCCGGCTGGAAAGTAGCCGGTACATCTCGAAGGTCTTTTCCTGAAGCAGATGCACCTTGTTCTTGCGAAGGCGCACGACGAACTGATTCAGGACGCTGGCAATGTTGTCGCATTCCTCGATGAAGTCCGCCTTCTCCTTCGAGACATGGTGCTTTTCATAAAGCTTCTCGATCTCCAACTCAATCTCGCGGATTCGCTTGTCGAGCCCGAGGATATCCTCCTCGACCAGCCGAAGCTGCTCGGTCTTACGCCCGATCTGGGTCGAGCCGCTTTCCATCGTGCTCTGTAGCTCATCGAACAGATCCCGCTCGGTCGGCGTCAGACCACCGACCTGGGTCGTGCCTTCGAGCTGTTGGATCTGGGTCTTCAGGCCCATTGCCTCGTCGAGCAGCGGCTTGATCAGGAAGACATCACTGCTCTCCAGCGACTCCATGCGGTTCAGGACCCGCGCCGCCTCGCGGTCCGACAGATCCAGGATCTTGACGACATCCGTCGCCGGATCGCCTTCTTTGAGCAGACGGTAGATGCGTCGCTCCAGCTCGGTCATCCGCTCGGGCGAGAGCGTTTCGCTGAAGATCGGCTCCGGCTCCTCGACCACGCGCACGATGCGTTTGGCCAAATCGGCCGCATGCTCGCGGATTGCCTCGCCGCTGGCCGATTCCCGCTCCGTCTCGATTTGACGCCGGATGCCGTCGAACAGCTTCCCCGCGAGACTGAAGGGCAGCGCCTTCTCGGAGAGCGCGCGAATCTCGCTTTCCACCTGCGCCAACCGATTGGCGACATAGACGCGCTTCTTCTCCTGCTCACGCAGTGCCTCGCGCGACTCCGGAGCAACTTGGAAGGCCGCTTCGAAGCGCTTCTTGGCATCGTCCAGCTGTGTCTTGAAGCCGTCCAGCTCCACCTTCAGGTCGTCGCGTTCCTTGTGCTTGCGCGCCAGCTTGCTCTTCTCGCGCTTTAGCTCACTCTGTTTGAAGTCCAGATCCTCATCGGAGATCTCGACAAAACCCTTCCGTTCGTCCTGCTTGATGTAGATGATGTCGCTCGCCAGACGGTTGATGTACTGGATTCCCAGCGCCGCCTCCAGCGAGGTCTTCAGCCGCACCTCGGAATGGTCATCCGCCGCGATCTCCTGGATCTTTTCGCCGTCGAAGAAGAAGAACTGGGTGATCCCCGGCGGGATCGCCGCGCGGATGAAATCCTGCCACAGCTCCTGGTTCTGCACCGATACTCGCTTGCCGTCGCGCACCACCACGAGCCGCTCGGTCAGATCACGCGGACGCGGTTCGCTCACCGCGCCGGCCGTCCAGGAGCGCTTGACTACCAGCTCCGAGCCGTCATCCATCTCTATGACCAGCTCGAAGGCCACGTTGGCGTTGCCCTTGGCCTTCTCGCGCCGGTTGATATTGCGATGGATATCCTCCGCCTTGCCGCCATAGAGGCAGTAGGTTACCGCCTCCATGATCGAGGTCTTGCCCGCCCCGTTCATGCCGCCGATCAGGAAGATGCTGCGACCGTCCCCGCCGACCGGGAACTCAAGCTCGGTCGGGAACTGGAAGGATTTGTAGTTCTCGATGGTGAGCTTGCGAAATTTCATCTCTTATCCTCTCCGAGCTCCCATGTTCCTCTCGGCGAATCAGCACGCAGCGTTCCGTCCTGAACCATCCGATAACGCTCCCACTTGGCGTTGTTCTGCCAGGCATATTCACGCGTGGAATCACGCCATTCCAGGTCGCCCGGCAACAGTTTCCCATCCAATTGTCGCCCCATTTCCTCGACGAAGCGGTCAATCTCGTCGGGCTCGCTCATCTCGCGCTATCCATGCCATCCGAAAGACTGCTCTTGAGAATCTCACGCAATGCGTCATAAACCCCGGTGCGGCGGTCCTTCAGCTCGTACTCCCGCACGGTCTCCAGCAGCTTCAACACCTTATCCAGACTCACCCCGTGCTGTTCGCACAGCTCCCGGAGCAGTTGCTGATCGTCATCGGCCAGTGTCATGAAGGCTTCTCCTTGTTTCCGGCGGGGAGACGCTCGATCAATCTGTCGAAGTCGCTCCCGGCGCGATCCTGCTCGGCGATCCGCCGTTGGTGGAACCTCTCGTACTCGTCTTCCGCCCGCTGCTGCGCCATCTGGTGCGAGATCTTGCCTGCATGGGTCAGGATCTCACGGTCGTTGATGTTCAGGAAAGCGTCGAGCTTGCTGATCCAGTCGCCCATGTGCATCGGGATGCGGCGCATCGCCTGGCCCTCGGCGAAGATCAGGTATTGCTCGACCAGGTTGTTCAGGGCCGCCAGCTCGTCTTCGTTCAGATAGTTCTTGGCGATGCTCACGTCCTGCTTACCCACCTTGGCCCCGCGATAGTTGGTCAGGCCCATGTTGGGCTGGTCGGCATCGGCGCGGCTGTGGACGATCTCGGCGGCGGTCTGGCCGGTGATGGCCCAGTGCATCTTGTTCTGCACCGTCTGAAAGAAGCGGATGCTGATGTCCAGCGTCGGGTCGTAGTCGATGCTGGTGGCGTAGACGTCGGTGATCTTCTGGTAGAAGCGCCGCTCCGAGGTGCGGATATCCTGGATGCGGCGGGTCAGTTCATCGAAATAGTCGAAGGGTTGATCCGGATTCTTCAGGCGCTCGTCGTCGAGCGTGAAGCCCTTGATGATGTACTCCTTCAGGCGCTGGGTGGCCCAGATCCGGAACCGGCTGGCCACATGGCTCTTCACCCGATAGCCGACCGAGATGATCATGTCGAGGTTGTAGTGGTCGAGGTTGCGCTGCACCTCGCGCCCCCCCTCCTGGCGAACCGACAAGAATTTCTTGTTGGTTGCCTCCGGGGCCAACTCTCCCTCGTCGTAGACGTTGCGGATGTGCTGGCTGATGTTCTGCTGTGTCGTCTGAAACAAATCAGCCATCAGCGGCTGCGTCAGCCAAACGGTCTCATCCGCCAACCGCACATCGATCTTGATGCGCCCGTCCTCGGCCGTGTAGACCAGGAACTGGCCCCTGGCATCTTCGGGGACTCGCTGGTGGTCCTTGGCCAACGTCAATCCTCCCCCAGTTCGGTCAAGAGATCCTGCACGGTGCTACCCAAGGTCGGCAGGGCCGTCTGGATCGTCGCCCACACCCGTTCATGCGCAATCGCCGCGTAACCGTGGATCAACTGGTTCCGGAAGGCGACGATCTCGGGCAGACGCGGGATGCGCGCGGCCAGCATCGGGTCGAGTTTCGCGAGCTGGTTGAGAGCCTCGCCGATGATCTCGAATTTGCGCTCCACGGCGGAATGCACCAGGGCGCTTGCGACATAGGCCGACAGATCCAGACCGGCGACGAAACCCTGAATGTCCGTGACGGCTTCGCGGACATCCCACAGATAGGCGCGCGGGTCACGCGGCATAGACCAGCTCCCGTGTCCGTTCGATGTCGGCGCGCACGTAGGGGTTGCGCACGGCCGGGTATTCCACCAGATCGACGCCTCGCCCGAGCAGGCGTTCCAATTCGGTTCGGACGCTGAACCAGCCGCCCAGATCGGCCTGGGCATCGGGGGCAAACTCCACGAGGAAGTCGGCATCGCTGCGCTCTGGATCGAAATCCGCGCCGCGCGCGGCGGAGCCGAAGACCTCCAGCCTTCGCACCTGGTAGCGCCGGCAGATGTTGGCGATGGCGGGGCGCTGGGCGGCAATCACGGGGTGCATCGTGACGTTTCCGGCACCTGACCGACTCGCCCATCCCGCACGGCGTCGACCTCCGCGGCGATCTCGGCATCCGTGAGCGTCGCGGCTCCCGGCAGCGACTGAGTGTCCTTGAACAGATCCCGGAACCGTGCAGCGAGCACGGCTCCTTCCTCGTCCTCGCAAATCCGCGCCACCTCCCCCGATGCTGGAATGGTGAGACCGCCTTTATGTCGAAGCATGCTCGTCTCTCGATTCATTCGTCGTTGGCGGATACTCGTACTTGATGACCCCATCCTCGGAGTAGAGCTTGACCCGTTAGCCCATTTCGCGCCACTTGGGGATGTGGCGGGGATAACGCCGACCGCTGAGGGTGGTTTCAACGGCGACGTTGTCGCCGCGTCGCGCATGCCGTGCGATCTCGGCGAGCATCGTAGCGCCAACGTTTTTGATCCGGAGAGGTCCTGCATTCTTAAACCGCGCCAAGCGCGGTATGCGTAGTTTGTTTGGATTGGCTTGGCCGCGCCAGCTCCGACGATCGACGGAACCGGCGCGGCTTAAGATTCTGAAAAATATTAAATTTTAAACCGCGCCTCACCGAGATCGAGGACATCTCCGAAGCCAAACGCAACATGAAAATGACGCATGTCGCTCTGGACGCGGTTTAACCTCCAAGCAGCTTGAGCATGCGGGCCGACCCGCGCGCGTCCGGCTATCCTGCCCTACAACCCCAACTCCCGCCAACGCGCCTCGATGCGCTTGACCGACACCGGACCCGCGGTGCCGAGGGTCTGGGCGAAGAGCGAGACGCGCAGCTCTTCGAGCAGCCAACGGATCTCATCCAGGCGTGCGTCTTCGCGGCCGGCCTTGCGGGCAGCGGCGGTGCGCTCGCGCCAGCGGGTCAGCAGCTCGGCCATGAGGGTCATCTGATCGCGGTCGCGTCCGGGGGTGTGGGCGAGCTTGTCGAGACGCTGCTCGGCGGCCTTGAGATAGCGCGGGTACTGCTTGAGCCGGGCGAAGGGGATCTGTTGGAAGAAGCCCCGGAAGACCAGTGCGTCGAGCTGGTCGCGCAGGTCCTGCGTGGTCGGCTGCCAATTGACCTGGGTGATGGCGGCGAGACGTCGGCGCAGTGATTGGTAGGCGGTGAGGATCTCCGCGGCGAGCCGGGTGACCTCGGTGGCCGTCGGCTGGAGCCGGCCGTGGGATTCGGCGAGACGGGCCTCGAAGTCGGTCTGCGTTCGGATGGGCGGACGGTCGTCGAGGAAGGTCCGATCCAGAATGAGGGCCAGCAGCTCGTCGGAGAGGTCGGGTGGGCGGGGCTCGGATCCGCTCGGCGGGCGCGACGGCTGTCCGCTGGAGGTCGATGCGCCGGGGTGCTTGGTCTCGGGGGATTCCGGGGCGGGACGCCCCGGCTCCGTTGCGGGGGCCTTGGCGTAGAGCAGACGCAGCCGGTCCAGATCCTTGAGCGATTGGCGGATCGGGCGCAGGGTCGCGCCGAGCGTCAGGGTCAGAAGCCGGCGCAGGCCCGCACGGTGTGCGCGCGCGGCAGCCTCGGGCGCATCCAGAACCCGCACCGCCACGTTCTGGCCTTCGTCGACCAGGGCCGGGAAGCCGCGCATTCGGATCCCGCCGCGGGTGATCTCGACCTGCTCGGGGAGGTCGCCGAAGTCCCAGCGCGTGATGCCCTCGCGCTCCAGATCGGCATCAGGGATGCGGGCGAACCGCGCATGCCCGGCTTGGCCGAAACGCTGTTTGAGCCGTTGCGGATCCTCGTCGAGCGCAAGCGCCCTGCCCGCCTCGTCGACGAGTCGGACCTTCATCCGCAGATGCGCCGGGATGGCGTCACGGTCCCAGGCGTCTTCGGGGATGCGCAGGCCAAGCTCGGCCGCGATCCGCTCGGCGAGGACCTGTGTCAGCGGCCGATCGACCGGCGCCTTGGCCTCGGCGAGCGCTGCCTTGAGTCCGCCGGCCAAACGCGCAGCGGTGTCCGGCACCGGGACCAGCGCCGTACGCAACCCTTTCGGCAGACCGCGCAATAGGGCCGTGATGCGCGCCTCCAAGAGACCCGGCACCAGCCAATCCAGCCGCTCGGCGGTCACCTGATTGATGAGCGGCAAGGGCACGGTCAGGGTCAAGCCGTCGGCCGACTCGCCGGGCTCGAAGCGGTATTCGAGCGGCAGCGCGGTGGCGCCGACCTGGAGCCGATCGGGGAAATGGTCCGGCGTGATCCCCTCGGCCTCGTGCTGCATCAGATCGGCCGGGCGTAGATGCAGGAGCTTGGGATCCGCACGGGTCGCTTTGCGCAGCCACTGCTCGAGCTGAGGCGTGGAATAGATTCCCGCGGGGATACGTTGGTCGTAGAAGGCATAGAGCGCCTCCTCGTCGACCAGGATATCGCGGCGGCGCGATTTGGCTTCGAGGTGATGGATCGAGGCGATCAGCTCCTGGTTGTGACGCCAGAAGGGTGCGCGGGTGCTGAAGTCGCCTTCCACCAGTGCGAAGCGGATGAAGATCTCGCGCGACTCGGCCGGGTTGATGGGTCCGTAGTTGACGCGCCGCTTGGGCACCAGGGTGACGCCGAACAGGGTCACCTTCTCGTAGGCCGCAACCTGCCCGGTCTTCGCCTGCCAGTGCGGCTCGAAATAGCTGCGTTGCAGCAGATGCTGCCCCGCGGCTTCGATCCAGGCCGGCTGCACGCGCGCCACGATGCGCCCGTAGGCGCGTGTGGTCTCGACCCGCTCGGCCGCCAGGATCCATTTGGGCGACGTCTTGAAGAGTGCCGAGCTGGGATGGATGCGATAGCGGCTGTTGCGCGCGCCCATGTACTCGTGATTCGTATCGAGCGCGCCGATGTGGTTCAGCAGTCCCGTCAGCAACGCCCGGTGGATCTGCTCCTCGGTGCCGGCGGTCTGATTCTCCTTAAAGCCCATCTCCAGGATCTGCTCGCGCAGTTGGGTCTCGATGTCGCGCCATTCCTGCACCCGGTTGTAGGAGAGGAAGTGACGTTGACAGAGCTGGCGAAACTGGTTGCGTGAAAGCGCCTTGCGCTCCTTCTCCAGAAAGCGCCAAAGGTTGAGGAAGCTCAGGAAGTCCGAATCCGGATGGGCAAAGGTGGCATGGATCTGATCGGCGGCGGCGCGCTGCTCGTGCGGACGCTCGCGCGGATCCTGGACGCTCAACGCGGCGGCAATCACCAGCACCTCGGCCAGACACTGCTGCTCCGCGGCGGCGAGCAGGATGCGTCCGATCCGCGGGTCGACCGGCAGACGCGCAAGCCGGCGACCCAGCTCGGTCAGCTCGCCGCGGGCATCGAGCGCGGCCAGCTCCTCGAGTGTGCGCTCGCCGTCGGCGACCAGACGCGGGTCGGGCGGATCCAGGAAGGGAAAGTCGGCCACATCGCCGAAGCCGAGCAGCTTCATGCGCAGGATGACGGCGGCGAGGTTGGTGCGCTGGATCTCCGGCTCGGTGAAGGCCGCACGGGCGGCGAGGTTGTCCTCGCTGTAGAGCCGGATGCAGATGCCGGACGCGACCCGCCCGCAGCGTCCCTTGCGCTGATCGGCCGAGGCGCGCGAGATGCGCTCGACAGGCAGGCGTTGGAGCTGGCGGCGGTGGCTGTAGCGGCTGATCCGCGCGAAGCCCGGATCGATGACGTAATGGATGCCGGGTACGGTCAGCGAGGTCTCGGCGACATTGGTCGCCAGCACCACGCGGCGGGTGCCGTGCGACTGGAAGATCCGCGCCTGCTCCTGCGGTCCTTGGCGGGCGTAGAGCGGCAAGATCTCGGTGGCGGGCGGATGATGCTTACGCAGGGTCTCGGCGGTCTCGCGGATCTCGCGCTCGCCGGAGAGGAAGACCAGCACGTCGCCGCGTCCGACGCGCGCCAGCTCGCCGACCGCGTCCGAGATCGCCTGCTGCATCGTCTCGTCGCGCTCGCCGACCGATTCGTCCTCGGGCGGGCGATAGCGGACCTCGACCGGATAGGTCCGACCCGAGATCTCGAGGATGGGCGCCGGGCGGCCTTGCCCATCGGCGAAATGCGCGGCGAAGCGCTGCGGATCGATGGTCGCGGAGGTGACGATCAGCTTCAGGTCCGGTCGGCGCGGCAGCAGACCCTTCAGATAGCCGAGCAGGACATCGATGTTGAGGCTGCGCTCGTGGGCCTCGTCGATGATCAGGGTGTCGTACTCGTTGAGCAGCCGATCCTGCTGGATCTCGGCGAGCAGGATGCCGTCGGTCATCAACTTGATCGCGGTCTCCTGGCGCACCCGGTCATGAAAACGCACCTTGTCCCCGACCAGGGCGCCGGGCACCCCGCCCAGCTCCTGCGCGATGCGATTGGCGAGACTGCGCGCGGCGATCCGGCGTGGCTGAGTGTGGCCGATCCGCCCAAAAAGCCCGCGCCCCAGATCCAGACAGAGCTTAGGCAACTGGGTCGATTTGCCCGAGCCGGTCTCTCCGCAGAGCACGATGACCTGATGGGCGGCGATCTGCTCGGCGATCTCGGCGCGGCGCTCGCTGACCGGAAGCTCCGGCGGGTAGGGAATCAACGCCGGCACACCGGCTCGACGACGCTCGACAAGCGCCTGGGATTCGCGCAGCGTCTGCCCGACGGCAAGCAGACCGCGCTCGAACGGCTCGCCCGCACGCGCGCGACGGCGCAAGCCGCGCAGACGTTGGCGCAGCCGGTGGCGGTCCTGAATCAGGCAGGTGCCGAGGTCGTCGTCGGTGGGGAACTGGTGGTCGGTCAAGGATGCTTAAACCGCGCCCGATGCGATATGCGTCGTTTGTTGGATGGGATTGGCCGTCCCAGCTCCGTTAACTGTCGGAGCTGGCGCGGTTTAAGGTATTAAAAGCGCTTGATTTCAAACCGCGTCCCGACAAAGGCCGGAAAAATCCTTAATCACCGCAAGGTGCGCGTTCCGGGTCCAGCGCCCGGCCGGTCACGACCGAGCATCCAGCCGGACGGCGCCCGCTCGCGCGATGCGCTGAAAGGGTGTGGGCTCCGCATCGCGTGCCTGGGAGATGACATCGACCGGCAGCCCCAACCCATCCTCCAGTTCCACCTTGAGACGGGCGCGTTCGAGGAGCGTCAGGCCCTGCGGGGTCTCGATCAGCAGGTCGACATCGCCGCCTCTGGCCCGGTCGTCGAGCCGCGAGCCGAAGAGATAGACCACGGCATCCTCTCCCGAGAAGCGCGATGCCGTGCCGAGGATGGTGAGTACCTGATCGGATGTGAGTCGCATGGATGAGGTCGCTCGATAAACACGAATCCGGGCGAAGCTCGCGCGCCCGGCAGTCGACAGCCTAACGCCTAACCGAATCTTGCGCTATGGCGTCCGGGCACTCGTGCCCCGTCCGAGATGGGCTATTCTCCTGCGGGCTGGTCGAATCTGGCCGAATCTGGCCGGTCGCGCGAATCTCGCAGCCGATCAGCACAAAAGACCTGCGTGAGTCCTGTCGAAACCCTGACACATGCACTGCATCGGTTGTCGATCCAGGCCGCCTGGTTTCATACTGCTTACCCTTGTCGGTGGCCATCCCAGCCTCGCTCCGGCGGCAGTCCGAGGGACCGCGCCGGTTTCAGCCCCAGTCCGACCTCTGGATTCAAGGCGCCAGTCCCCGGCATCATCGGGGCGCGACAGATACCATCAGCGCAGGACTTTTTGTGAGAGACCATGAGTGTGCGAGGATCAGCTATCGATGACAGAGGCCCGCCACACAGAGCCGGCCGACGCGGCATGGTATCGAGCGTCCCGTACTCGTCAAGAATCATCAAGGCCGGGGCCTTGATCGCGGACACGAGGACACTCCTTGCACACTGGGATTTGACGGCGTCAATGGAAGCAAACATCGACCGCGCGCGGCGGGACAACGTCTTCGGAAAGGCGTCGCGCTCACGCGTGGAAGATATTCTGGCGATCTTCCGGCAGCGCTACCTCATGGACGATTCGATCACCAAAGCGCTTGTGACGCTGGTTCGCGGGCAGTTCCCCGCCGCCGCACTGGCGAAGATCCTGTATTTTCACACCGCCCGTGCGGACCCGTTGATTCATGATGCCGTAACCGAGATCCTGATCCCGATGCGCGAGCAGGGATTAGTGGACATCAATATGTCGAGTTTCCAACGGTCGTTGACCCGGTGGGTCGATCAAGGAAAGACGAGCGGACACTGGTCGGAGCCGACCATCGTGCGCATTTCGCAGGGTTTGGTGTCGGCCCTTCGGGACTTCGGTGTACTCCAAGGACGTGTCAACAAACGCATCGCCCCGGTGTTTCTCGCCCATGAGGCGTTCGCCTACATCGTCTTTTACCTGAAGCAGCACCAACCCTCGGGCGCCAAACTGCTTGAGCTTGCCGACTGGAAGCTCTTTTTTCTCACCAGAGACGACGTCGAGCGATTACTCTTTGAGGCCCATCAACGGGATCTCCTGGAGTATCACGTTGCCGGCAGTGTCAGCCGATTGACCTTTCCCGCGAGCACACTCGAGGAGTACGCGCATGTCCTCGCTCAAAGATAGCATCGCTCAGATCGAGAGCGATCTGAAGGCCGTGCCGCCCCGGATCAACGTCTATCATGATCTGCCTTTTGCGATCATGCGCTACGACACAGCCGAGGAATGGAATCTTCGTCGGGAGATCAAACTGCTCGCGACACGCCTGGAAGGGATGGGTAAAGCGGTTCACTTCGTCTCCATGTCGGATCTGCTCTGGTCTGCCCTGGATCTGGTGCGGAAAAAAGACGATGAAGAGGGCTTGGACGCCATCATCGCGCTGGAAAAATCCCGTGGCTATACCGAGGCCCAGCAACAATTGACCACCTATTTGTCCAGCAAGGTCTGGGTGCCCTTATGGGATCTGCTTGCCGCGCGACTCGCCTCCATCGACCCGGATGGCTCGATCGTCTTTCTGACGCGCGTGGCGGCGATGTCGCCGGGAATATTCCACATGTCGATGCTTCTGGATAAGATGCACGGCAAGACGATGGTCACGACGATCCTCTGTTATCCCGGTTCCATTGAAGGCACGACAGGTCTGCGTTTCATGGATTTGAAAGACCGAGACGCACTGGGCAACTACCGCGTCAAAATTTACGGCTGAAGCAAGGATCCGGACACATGACGAGCATTGGCGAGCTTCTGGTACGCGACCTCGCCCGCAAGATCGAAGAGATCGTGCAGGTCGATCAGACGGACGAGCAGTCGGTCTACGCGGAAATCACCGAATACGTCGCCACCGACAGTATTCGCGAGCAATATCACGATCTGCTGAAAGCAATCGCCGAAGCCCCGTCCGACCCGCACGAAAGCATCGGCATTTGGATATCTGGCTTCTTTGGCTCGGGAAAGAGCTTCTTTGCCAAGAATCTGGCCTATGCACTGGTCAACGCACCACTCTTCGGCGTCGGATTCTCGCAGCTGTTCAAGGAACAGCTTGCCGATCAGCGCGTCGGCGCATTACTCGACCTGATCAATACCCAGACACCTACGGGAGTCATTCTCTTTGAAGTTGCCAAAGAGGCGGATACGCGCAAGGTCACTCAGCGTATTGCCGAGCTGATGTACAGCGTGCTGTTGCGTGAGCTTGGTTATGCGGAAGACTTCGATATTGCAGAGCTCGAGATCGAGCTTGAAACCGAAGAGAAGCTCACGCTCTTCATGTCCACCTGCAAGACGCTATTCGACAAGGATTGGGAGATCGTCCGCGCCGGTGCGCAGAAGGTCTCCCGGGCCAGCGCCATTCTGCATGCGCTTGATCCAGCTACCTACCCGACGGCAGATTCCTGGTCGCATGCCCTGCGTCACCGGGACACTGCCATGTCCGTGAGCAAGGTTGTCGAGCGTACCTTCGAGCTCTGGGGACGGCGTCGACCGGGCATGGCACTGGTGTTCATTATTGATGAGGTCGGCCAGCACGTCGCGCGTAGCGGAGACAAGATCGAGGACTTACGGGCCACCATCGAAGAATTCGGAAAGGTCGGCAAGAATCTCGTCAAGGCCCGCAAGATCATCGCGCCCTGTTGGATTGTCGTCACGTCCCAGGAAAAGCTCGATGAAGTCGTCGCCGCCATCGACTCCAAGCGGGTCGAGTTAGCCAAGCTCCAGGATCGTTTCCACTATCGGGTGGATCTCGCGCCATCGGATATCCGCGAGGTCGCAACCAAGCGCGTCCTCGGGAAGAAACCCGAAGCGGATGCGCTATTGCGCAAGCACTTCTCGGAGAATGAAGGCGTCTTGAATTTGGCCTTGCGACTGGAACGCAGCGCGCGTCGGACGGACATCAATGCGGATGATTTCGTCCACTTTTACCCCTATCCACCGCACTATATCGACCTCTGTATCGGGATCATGTCGGGCATTCGCTTGCAGCCCGGCGCGCCACGGCACTATGGCGGCAGCAACCGCACCATCATCAAGCAAGCCTATGAGATGCTGGTGTCGGAACGCACCGCCTTCGCCAGAAAGCCCGTCGGCGCTTTGGTCACGATGGACAAGGTTTACGAATTGGTCGAAGGAAACCTGTCGAGCGAGAAGCGCACGGATGTCCATCAGATCGCGGAGCGATTCAAGGACGATGCCGAAGATCAAGGCTGGTCGCTGCGCGTGGCCAAGGCCATCTGCCTGCTCGAGTTCATTCGCGATCTACCGCGCACCGAGGCCAATCTTGCGGCGATGCTCGTCGACGCGGTTGGCAAGCAGGCCCCGATCAACGAGGTCCAGGCCGCAGTCAAGCGCTTGTGGACGGCCCAATTCATCCGCAACACCGAGGAAGGCTGGAAACTCCAAACCGCCCAGGAAAAAAACTGGGAAACCGAACGTCGCGCGCATCTGGAGCCAAAACCCCGCGAGCGAAACGAGCTGATTCGCACGGCGCTTCAGCAGATCTTCGATGAACCGGCGCTCAAGACCTTCCGCTACCAGAACCGCTCCTTCCGCGTCGGGATCAGCGTGGACGGCACGGGCATCGGCGACGACGGCGAGCTGCCATTGATGTTGTGCGTCGCCGAGGATGCCGGGGAGCTTGCCAAGCGCATCGAGGAGATGCGCACGGAAAGCCAACAGGCATCAAATGAGGCCGACCTCTACTGGTTGTTCTGCGTGACGCCCGAGATCGACGAGCTCGTCGGCCAACTCCACGCCTCGCGACGGATGGTCGACAAATACAACCAACTCAGCGCCCAGCAGAAAATCAGCCCCGACGAGGCAAGCTGCCTCCAGGACGAAAAGAACGCAAAGAATGTCTACGGCGGCCGCCTGCAAGACAAGCTGACCGAGGCCATGGCAGCCGGCACCGGCATGTTCCGTGGCGTGCAGAAGGACGCGTCCGGTCTGGGCAAGGGATTAAGCGACATCCTGAAGAAGCTCTTCGGTCAGGTCGTGCCCGATCTGTACCCCAAATTGCAGATGGGCTCGCGACCGCTCAAGGGCGACGAGGCCGAGCAGATCCTCAAGGCTGCCGATCTGAAGGCCCTCCCCAACGTCTTCTACAGCGGCGATCAGGGCCTCGGTCTGGTCGTCAAAGACGGCTCCAAGACCGTCGTGAACAGGCATGCCGATGTCGCCAAAGAGGTGTTGGACTATCTCAAGACGGAGCATGACTACGGCAACAAGGACAGCCGCATGGGCAAGGCTTTGGAAAAGCGTTTTGGCGGCACGCCCTATGGCTGGGAGCGCGACATGCTTCGCCTCATCCTCGCGGCGCTGTTCCGTGCGGGCGAGATCCAGGTCACCTACCAGGGCAACCTGTTCCACAACTACCAGGACCCGGCCGCTCGAACCCCCTTCACCAGCAATCCGGCCTTCCGGTCCTCGCTGTTCTCGCCTCGACTCTCGGTCGGCCTCAAGACACTCACGCAGGCAGTGCTGCAGCTCGAAGACCTGATCGGCGAAGAGGTGGATGTCGAGGAAGGCGCCATCGCCGCGGCGTTCAAGGCGGTTGCCGCGGATGAGCTGGAGAAGCTCTACCCGCTAAAGACCACTGTCGAGGCCAATCAACTTCCACTTCTCGACATGGTCCTCGAGTATCAGCAGACCCTGACGGGTATCCAATCATCCGCCTCCGACGACTGCGTGCGCATGCTCGCGGAGAACGGCGCCGACTTCCGGGAGACCAGGGATCAGGTGCGCAGGCTGCGCGAGTTCCTCGACGCCGCAGCCATCGAGCTGCTCCGACAGGCGAAACAGGCGACCGATCAAGTCTGGCAGCGCCTCGCCGCCCACAAGGCGTCGCCCGAGCTGAGCGAAACGGTGGCAGCACTCAAAGGCCACCTCGCCTCCGAGTCATTCATCGACGCGTGGCCCAGCATTGCGGCCGACACCAAGATGATCCTGGCAGCCTACCGCACGGCCTATATGGATCTCTTTGATCGCCGCAGGGAGGCCTACGAGTCCGCGATCGGGGACATCCAGAATCGATCCGAATGGGAGCCCCTGGAATCATCCAACCCCGGCATGGCTTCTTCTCTAATGGCGCCGCTGCAGGCCCGGGTTGGCACCGACGAGGAACGGACCAGCGTAGCGGAAGGCCGAGCGCTCGGCGCGGCCAGCTTGACCGAGATGGAATCCGATCTCGCCGCGGTCCAGGGGTTGAAGTCGTCCGTCCTGGTCAAGTTGCAGGAGATTTCGATCGGGAGCGAGACCCCTTCCCCGGTGCGCAAGATCCGAGTCTCGGCGTTTTTCAACAAGCCGATTCAAACCCAGACCGAGCTCGACAACGCCCTGACCCTGATTCGGGATTCGCTTCAGAAGTGCATCGACGAAGGCGCTATCATCATTCTGGAGTGAGTCATGCTCAGCCCGCGTCCAGTTTTTGAGGACAAGATTCGACCGGCGGACCTGTTCCTGAAGGTCTATCGGCTGCTTCTACTCCACGCAGACCGCGGACGGGACACTAGTTCTTTTGGCGGACATCCATCCCGTCGATCCGGCAACGTTTCTGCAAGTGCCCGGTTCGCCCTTCGCCGATTGGGTCAGCGAGCGCATCCGGCGACTGTCTCGGGAGTTGCCGCCGTTCGAGGGCGAGTGGCGGACGGTCGGGCAAGGGCTGGCGACCGCCGACGACTTTCGTTGCTCGAACGCCAGTATCCGCGCACCAAGAACGATCTCTATGCCGCCTTTGTCGAACGTGGCATCGGGGTGCTCGGCGCGGACGGAATGATCGGCGCCAACACCTCGCGCACCGGGTTTTTACTCCTCGCTCCAGAAATGGCGGGAGGAATTATTGCTCAAGCAGGCGAAGCCAACCGTCTTTGCTGCTCTCGGTTACGGAGTGCTGGACACGGCGATGGTCGAAACGGCAGCCTACTGCCTGATGAAAGCCGAAGCGTGACGGTGCATCACACTTCAGTCCTGCTCGCTGACCAAAGAGCATCAGTCCACGATGATCCAGGGAGTTTACACCATGAACGTACATGCTGAATATATCTTAGATGAGAATCTGAATAAGAAGGCGGTGATCATTCCTTATTCTGAATGGAAAGGAATCGTTGAAGACATGGAAGAGCTAGATGACATTCGGGCTTATGATTCGGCTCAGCATATTGCTGAAGATGAAGTGATGGATTTTGATCAAGCGGTTGAGGAGATCAAGACAGGAAATAGCTGAGTGAGCTACTCCATACGAATCAAGAAATCAGCGCAGAAATCCTTGGCAAGAATTTCTCGGCCGTACCAGGAAAGAATCATAGGAGCAATACGTGATTTAGGGACTGATCCGAGGCCGCCAGGTGTTAAGAAGTTATCTGGAAGAGAAGCGTGGCGCATCAGGGTAGCCGATTATCGAATCATTTATGAGATCCAAGACACCGAGTTGGTTGTTGTCGTCGTCCTTGTGGGACATCGTGGCGAAATCTATCAGTCAAAGAGTTGTAGGGGAATTCAATGACGTATCCGGAGGAGACAGACTGACATGGATCAAGCCATTCGCACTAAGCTCAGAACAGTCGTCACCCAATGTCGCAAGCTGCTCGAAGACGCGATTTCACAGGAGCTTGAAGGGAAGTACGGGATCTTTGCGAAAAAGGATCAGGTCACTGCCGATCCGCATGCCGCAACGCCGCACCTGAACGAGGAGGAGCAGGCCGCCCGGAGGGACATCCTTGACCACTTCGGACACATCAAGGCAGGCGCCTTCAAGCCGAAGGACGCGCTGGACCAGTTGATTCGCGAGATCGCCTTCACCCATCTCAACCGGCTCTGCGCCTATAAGATGATGGAGGCTCGGGAGGTCTATGTCGGTGGACAGAAGTTCCGGGAAGCGGTCAGCCGGGGGGTCAACTCCAACGGAGTGAAGTTCTATCTTGCCGAACACCCGGATGACGAGCGGCTCTTCAACAGCGGGCATCAGGATCTGGCCTACCGCCACTTTCTGGACTGGCTCGGCGGGCTGCTTTCCGACGAGATCGGCGTGCTGTTCAGTCCAAACGACCCAGCCAACCGCCTGCATCCTCGCCAGAAGACGCTCGACGAGGTGCTCGCTCTTCTCAATCACGGCGGGATCAAACCGGATGAGGCCGAGCTGCGCGAGGCATGGTCGCAGATCTGGTCGCAGGACGAGACGATCGGCTGGGTGTACCAATACTTCACGCCGAAGGAGCTCCGGGAAAAGGCGCGCAAGGAGAGCCAGGCACCCCGAAATTCCTATGAGCTGGCATTTCGTAACCAGTTATTCACACCCCGCTACGTGGTCGAATTCCTGACCGATAACACTCTGGGCCGCATCTGGTACGAGATGCGCCGGGGAGAGACCCGGCTCAAGGACCAGTGCCGCTACCTGGTCCGTCGCCCGACCGAGATTTTCCTGAATGAAGGCGAACAGCCTCCGAAAGACGCTGCCGAGGGACGGGATGACCTCTCACAGGCGGACTTGCTCCAACTCCCGGTCCAGATCCCTCACCGCCCGAAGAAAGACCCGCGGGAGCTGAGGATTCTCGACCCGGCGTGCGGGAGCGGGCACTTCCTGCTGTACTGTTTTGACCTGCTGCTGACGATCTACGAGGAAGCCTATTCCGACCCTGACCTCGGCCCTGCGCTTCAGAGGGATTACCCGACGCTGGACGACCTGCGGCGGGATGTTCCTCGGTTGATCCTCGCCAACAATCTGCACGGCATCGACATCGATCTGCGGGCCAGTCAGATCGCCGCGCTCGCGCTCTGGCTGCGCTGCCAGCGCGCCTACCAGGACATGGGACTGAAGCAGGACCGGCCCAGGATCACCCGCTCGAACGTCGTCTGTGCCGAACCGATGCCTGGTGAGACGCAGATGCTCAAGGAATTCGTCGATCAGCTCGAACCGCGGGTGCTTGGTCAGGTCGTCGAAGTCGTTTTCGACAAGATGAAGCTCGCCGGTGAGGCCGGTTCGTTGCTCAAGATCGAGGAGGAGATTCGGGATACTTTGGCCGCCGCTCGGAAACAATGGGATCGTGAGACGGCCCCGGCCACGGATCGCCGAGGTCAACCGCTGTTGTTCGCCCAAGCGGAGCTGGATCGGCTGGATGGAGGACCGGTACAGGGATCGCTATTCGATGTGTCTGATATTACGGACGCACAGTTTTTCGAGCAGGCCGAATTCAAAGTGATCGACGCACTGCGTCGGTATGCTGAAGGGGCTCAGAACGGGCAGCGGTTGCAGCGACGGCTTTTTGCCGAGGATGCGGTACGGGGATTCGCTTTTGTTGATCTGTGCCAAAAGCGGTATGACGTTGTGCTCATGAATCCACCTTTTGGTGCTTTTTCGAAACATTATAAGCAGCTGGCGGAAGAGATATATCCTAACTCACACAACGACCTGCTTTGCGCGTTCACCGAGCGATATTTAGAAAAATTAGAACCCAATGGGTATTTGGGAGCCATCACGAGTAGAACTCCATTCTTTATCAGCAGCGCATCAACCTGGCGCAATTCATTTCTGCTCGCCCGTTCTTGTGTTGCCGGAATGACGGATCTTGGTTCTGGGGTGATGGACGAGGCAATGGTTGAATCCTGCGCTTTCATACTAAGTGATGCGCCAATCTCTTCAGAGATACCTTTTTTTCGAATGTTAGGCGTTTCTGGGCGCAGTAAGTCACTGCTATGTGAAATTTCAGCAATGATGACCGGAGCACTTAGTCCGAAGACCTTTCTTCGCAAAGTGTCTTCTTTCACCAAGGTGCCGGATAGTCCATTTGTTTATTGGGTGACAAGTCAGTTGACATCGGCACTTTGTGAGCTTCATCCGTTTGAACCATCTATTGCTCAGATTCGTGTCGGGCTTACGACTCTCGACAATCCGAGGTTCGTCCGTACTTTATGGGAAGTCTCGCCGCGTCATCTTGGTGTCGATGGGAATTTTTCGCAAGAATCTTCAAACACATGGGCGCCGCTCGTTATCGGAGGTAAGTCACAGCCATGGTTTTCCCCGATACAAGTTTGTGTATTATGGGGGAACAACGGAAGTGTCCTGCGGGAGTATATTCGGACAAGAGGGTCTGAAAGCAGATGGATTAGAAGTCCGGATTTTTATTTCCGTCCCGGTTTCAGTTGGACTCGGCGAGCTGTTCGCTTTATTCCTTACGCTATTCCAAGGGGGTGCATTCCTACCGCCAGTCGATACATGGCATACCCCAAGCAAGGATTCGAGGTATCAGCGATTGGAGTGTCTGCTTCAAACGTGGCATCTGCATTCCTTCGTTTCTATGGGGAGAAATTCGAGTTCCCAAATTTCTTAGTTGACAATGTAAAGTCATTGCCATGGCCAAATCTTGCCCCATCAACTCAAGAACGGATCAAGGTGGTTGTTGAAGAAGAGGCCGAAAGGCGTCGGCGCGCTTACCGAAATCATGAGCCATTTCAGGACTTCGTGATGCCTTCCTTGATTAAGGAATACTCCGATCGCGGAGCGCTTACATGCGATCTGTCGTCTTTTCTTAGCCATGACCTTGAGTTGGAAATTGCATCGGCTTACGGGTTAACAGTCGATGACTACTCGGCAGCAATCAAGGATCTCCGCGAAGCGATTGACGCAAACGCCATCTCAGCTTCCGAACTTAAAGAGGACGATGAAGATGAAAATGGTGGGCAACTAGATGTCTCTGATGACATTTTGGTTGAAACAAATGCGTCCCGCCATGAGGCTTTATTATCCTATTGCATCGGAGTTACCTTTGGACGTTGGGACGTGCGGATGGCAGCGGACACCTCGCTTGTTCCCGCTCTTTCTGGTCCCTTTGATTGCCTTCCGCGTTGTCCGCCTGGAACATTGGTCGGCGTGGATTTTCTCCCCGCATCTAGCCGCGGTATCGTCTCGAAGGAATGGTTAGCCAGTCGCGCACGCGCGGAATTTTTACCAGATTCCATCTCTGAGCATGCGGTTATCGACGATGACGAGTATCCGATCAGCATCGCTTGGGAAGGCATTCTGGTCGATGATCCAAGTCATCGATACGATCATGTTCTCAGTTTGCGCGAAGTGTTCGAGGTCATTTGGGAAGGCCAAGGCGCGCAGATCGAGAAGGACACTTGCGAAATCCTCGGCATCAAGGATCTACGCGATTACTTTCGCAAACCCGGCAAAAGCGGCTTCTGGGACGATCACATCGCCCGCTACTCCAAGAGCCGCCGCAAGGCCCCGATCTACTGGCTGCTCCAGTCCTCAAAGAAAAACTACGCCATTTGGCTCTACTACCACCGCCTCGACAAAGACATCCTCTCTAAGGCGCTGGTGAACTACGTCGAGCCGAAGATCCGCCTGGAAACCACTCGTCTCGAAACCCTTCTCAGCGACAAGGCCGCCGCCGGCGAATCGAGCAAGGACGCCAAGCGACTCGCCAAGGACGCCGAACGGCAGGACGACTTTCTGTCCGAACTGCGGGACTTCGAGGACAAGCTGCGTCGTGCGGCCAACCTGCATCTGGAACCCGATCTCAACGATGGCGTGGTGCTGAACATCGCCCCGCTGCATGAACTCGTCCCCTGGAAAGAAGCCAAAAAATACTGGGGCGAGCTCCTCGCCGGGAAATACGAGTGGTCCTCCATCGGAAAGCAGTTGCGCGAGAAGGGACTGGTGGGCTGATCGAACGCACATGGCAACATCTGAAATCGAGGTCGATGAGATGCGCAAAGAGACAATAACGTTTGAATCACCGCTGGAAGCCCTGGTGGCTGTCGAAAAACGCCTGAGCCGATGCGAAACGGAAGCGGGCATGGATTCGGCGGACTTCTTTGCTCGCTACGAAAAAGGCGAATCCGATGATGACGCTCGGTCGGTCGATTGGGCGAACGATTACCGCCATTTTTTGGCGTTACACCATTATCTCGAAGAGCGCTTGCATGAAGCTGCATGATCGACTGGCGGACTATTTGCGATGTGGAGTGTAGCCCCATGAACTGGCAAGACCATATCAGCGTTGATCCCGATATCTGCCATGGTCAGGTGTGCATCAAAGGCACCCGGATTATGGTCTCGGTGATTCTCGACAATCTGGCATCGGGTGAAGCAGCCGAGCGGATCCTCAAGAGCTACCCCTCGCTTCGCGAAGACGACATTCGAGCGGCACTGGGCTATGCATCGGAGATGGTGCGCGAGCGCGTCGTGAGGCTGCCCGAGAGCGCCGCATGAGGTTCAAGACCGACGAGAATCTGCCCATCGAAGTCGCCGAGCTGCTGCGTCGGCACGGGCACGACGCCTTGAGCGTCATCGACCAGCAGTTGGCGGGTCACCCCGATCCTGATGTGGCCCGGGTGTGTCATGCCGAGAAGAGGGCGCTCGTGACCCTGGACCTGGATTTTGCCGATATGCGGGCCTACCCGCCGAGTCTTTATTCGGGACTCGTCGTCTTGCGTCCCGGCATCCAGGCCATCCCGGTGATCCTGCGATTGGTGGAGCAGATGATTCAGTTGCTTGCGTCCGAGCCCTTGGACGGGCATTTGTGGATCGTCGAGGAGCAACGCGTCCGGATCAGGGGCACCATTCAATGAAGGAACCCGTTCTGAGTGGTCCCGTGACCAAGCATCTGGCGCAGCTCATCGCCAAGCAGGTCGAGGACAAGGGCCTGGTCGTCTGGTACGACCCCGAGCGCGCCTATGCTGCGGCGGCGGCTGAGCTGGGTTTGCCGGACACGACCTTCGCTCGGTACGACGGCAGTTTTATCGCGCTGCGTAAAGCCATCGACGATCGACTTAACGACACGCATCCGCCCCGTCTGGTGGTCTATGTGCCCATGGATCGAACCGAGACCCACAGCGCTTTGATCGAGCTCGATTGTGCCGGCGTCGTCATGCAGCCCCGACAGCAGCCCCCGGCTTGCAATACCCGCCTGTCGGTCGTGGCCCGCAATGCACTCAAGCCGATCCTGGGCGAGGAGCAGGTCGGTGAGATCGAGCGGCAGGTCGAGTCGGGCAAGCTGTCGTTGGCCGACCTGAACGCGCTGGCCGAGCAGGGCATCGACATCTCCACCGGAGTCCTGAAGCTCATCTTCGGCTCGGCCAATCCGCAGGATGTCGCCCTGGCGTTCCTGCACACCGACCGGCACGATAACGAGGTCGACAAGAAGTCGGCGCAAAAAGAGCTGCGTCACCTGCTGCATCTGGGCTTCGACATCGCGCTTCCCGCCGCCGAGCCCCTCTCGAATCTCCGCGTCAGGTTCGCTCGACACCTGTTGCTCACCGACCTGTTCGCCGCGCTCAAGACGCAGATCCCGGATGCGCTCGCCTCCGTGTCCGTCGCCGAGAGTCCGGGGGGCATCGATGCCTGTGTGCGTTTGGCGCACACCTGGCGAAACAGCCGAGAACATCGCGACAGCTACGTGGACCTGGCCAATCGGGTCGAGGAGGAGCTTGGGCTTGGCCAGATGGTTTGGCCACCCGAGCTGCTCGAAAGAAACGAAACCTTCCTGTGCGTGGAGCGGACACTACTCGCGCAGGTCGAATCCGGGCTGTTCAAGACCGCGAGCCCGGTATGGCGTGCGCTCGCCACGTCTCGACTCTCGTGTTTCTGGGCCGACGTGGTTCCGGCGATCCAGGCGCGGTGGGCACTCGTTGCCTCTGCAGCGGACGTCTTGCTCGCCGCGGACCGGGTCGCCGGCGCGCTCAAGACCGCGCCGGACGGAGTTGCGAATTTGGTCAAAGCCTATACCGAGGGCGATGACCCCTGGTGCTTGCTCGACACGCATCATCGCCACTTGGAAAGTCGCAAATACAACTTCGAGTTCGCCGTATCGGGCGATCACCAAGGTCTGGAAAAGCTCATCATCAGGGCAGAGCAGCGTTACACCGCCGTCGGCTCGGAGTTGGCAAGGCAGTTCATCAGCCAGTTTCATAAGGCCCAGCATCCCATCAAAGGTGTGCTGAGACAGCGCGACTGCTTCGAGACACAGGTCAAACCGCATCTGGGTACCGGCAAGCTGGCCTACCTGTGGGTCGATGCCCTGCGATTCGAGATGGCTCGGGAGTTGGCCCGACTTCTGACGGACGACTTCGAGCTCGAGCTGCGGCCCGCCATCGGCACGCTGCCCACGATCACCGAGACCGGCATGGCGGCACTGCTGCCCAAGGCGCACGAATCGGCCAAGGTCGTGAGCGTGGGAGGCGGGAAACTGGCGCTTGAGATTGCGGGCACCGTTATCAAGAACCGCAAGGACCGGGTCGCCTTCCTGAAGGAACACGCCTGCGTGTCGGTCTTCGATGCGAAGTTGGACGATTTACTGCCCAAGCCGAGCAAGAAGATCAAGGAGGGCATCCAAAACGCCCACTTGATCCTGATCACCTCGCAGGAGATCGATGACTTGGGCGAAGCAGACAACATGACGCAAGCGCGGCTGCAAATCGACGGCATCTTGAGCCATTTGCGACGCGGTGTGCGGGTCCTGGCCGACCACGGCATCGAGACCATCGTGATGGCCGCCGATCACGGGCATCTCTTTGCCGACGAGATCGGGGACGACATGAAGATCGAGTCGCCCGGAGGCAATATCCATGACCTGCATCGCCGGGTCTGGGTGGGCATCGGGGGCACCTCCGAGCCCTCGTATCTGCGCACCTCGCTGACCTCGCTGGGCGTGGAGAGCGAATTCGACATCGCGATCCCCTGGACCTTCGCCGTCTTCAAAGCGAAAGGCGGCGGGCGCGCCTATTTCCATGGCGGCCTCTCGCCCCAGGAGGTCATCGTGCCGGTGGCCGTGATGAAACCAAGGGCGAAGGCGGCGGCATCCAGCACCGGGATGGACTGGACCTTGACGCCCGGCACCACGAAGTTGACGACCCGCTTTTTCTCGGTCCAGATCACCGGGGCGCAGGGGCAGGCGAGCCTGTTCGGATTCGAGCCGCCGAAGGTGCGGATCGAGCTGCGCGCCAATAAGAAGTGCGTGTCGCTTGCGGTGAGCGCCTCCTATGGGTTCCAGGACGCGACCGGCGAGGTGACGCTGAAGGTTGCCGACAACGACACGAAGCAAACCGAGCCCAATACCGTCACCCTGATGCTGACCGAAGAGATTGCTCAGAAAACGGTGAGTCTCTACCTGCTCGACGCCATCACCGGGGCTGAGCTGACGCCTCCCATGACGATTGATGTCGCGATCTCGATATGAGGATGATCCATGCCTGAACTCGACCGCAAGGCGGCATCGGTGTTTGCCGGGAAAGTGGTTCGCAAGGATCTGGTCCGCAAGGTGAAAGTCGGGGCGAACGTCCCGGTCTTCGTCCTGGAGTATCTGCTGGGTAAATATTGCGCGACCGATGATCCCAACGCCATCGAGGCGGGCCTGAAGGTGGTGCACAACACCCTGTCCTCGAACTTCGTCAGACCCGACGAGGCCAATAAGGCCCAGTCGATGGTCAAGGACAAGGGCAAGCAGACCTTCATCGACAAGGTGCAGGTCCGCTATCTCTCGGACGATGACAAACATTGGGCCGAGCTGAAGAATTTCGGCCACAAATTCGTCCATGTCCCGGAGCATTATCTGCGGCAGTTCGACCGCTTGCTGATGGGCGGGATCTGGGCGCAGGTCGACATCCGTCATCAGTACGACGAGGAAGCATCGGGCAAGCGAAGCCCATTCTGGATCGACAGTCTCAAGCCGATTCAGATCGCCTCGTTCGATCTCGACGAATACCGGACCTGCCGGGAGGCGTTTTCAACCGACGAGTGGATCGACCTCTTGTTGCGGACCATCGGCATGGAGCCGGCGCACTTCGAGCGTCGGCTCAAGCTGCTCTTCCTGGCGCGTCTCCTACCGCTGTGCGAGAGCAACTACAACCTGGTGGAGCTTGGGCCGCGCGGGACCGGTAAGACCTATGCCTATCAGGAGTTGTCGCCCTACACGATCCTCCTGACCGGTCCGACCACGGTTGCCAACCTCTTTTACAACATGGCCTCCAACAAGATGGGGCTGGTCGGGATCTGGGATGCGATCGGTTTCGACGAAGTGGCCGATCTCCAGAAGATGCCCAAGGAGGTCGTGACCACGCTCAAGACCTACTGCGAATCGGGCACCTTTGCGCGGGGCAAGGATTCGCTCTCCGGGATGGCTTCCCTCGCGATGTTCGGCAATACCAATCAACCCGTCGAGGTGATGGTGCGCTCGTCGCATCTCTTCATGCCGATGCCGGATGTCATTCGTGAAGACATGGCATTCTTGGACCGTATCCACTTCTACCTTCCCGGCTGGGAAGTCCCCAAGATGCGGGTCGAGTTCTTCACCGATCATTACGGGTTCGTCGTCGACTATCTGGCCGAGGCGTTGCGCGAGCTGCGCAAACACAACTTCACCGAAACCATCGACCGATCCTTTTCACTGGGCTCGCATCTCAATGCACGCGACGTCAAGGCGGTGCGCAAGACCGTGTCCGGACTGGTAAAGCTGGTCTATCCTCATGGTGCATTCACCAAGGACGAGCTCGCCGAGCTGGTCGAGTTGGCATTGGAAGGCCGCCGTCGCGTGAAGGAGCAACTCAAGAAGATGGGCTCCTTCGAGTACCACCAGACCTCCTTCTCCTTCATCGACAGCGAGACGCGCGAGGAACGATTCGTCGGGGTGCCCGAGCAAGGCGGTCGGGACATGATCGCGATCGACCCGCTCGCGCCCGGCTCCGTCTATACCGCCTCGGTCGATGACCAGGGCAAGGTCGGGCTCTATCGGTTGGAAGTCGGCTGCTCACCGGGCACCGGCAAGCTCAAGATCGCCGGCGGCGTTGAAGGCGTGATGAAGGAATCCTTTCAGCGGGCGTTCGCCTACCTGATGGGACACAAGGTGAAGATGGGCGTCGGACAGCCATTGGACACCACCGATTTTCACGTCGAGGCCATCGATCTGCTCAGCAACCGCGTCGCCTGCGACGCCGGGATCGCCTTGGTGGCCGCGGTCTATTCCGCGCTGAAAAGGCAGTCGGTCCAGGCCGGATTGGTGATCCTCGGCGACCTGAGCATCCAAGGCAACATCAAGGCGGTGCGCTCGCTTGCCGAACCGCTGCAGGTCGCGATGGATAACGGGGCACGACGCGCGCTGGTGCCGTTGGAGAACAAGCGCAGTTTCCTCGAAGTCTCCGGCGAGATCGTCGAGCGGGTCGATCCAGTCTTTTACTCAGACCCCATGACGGCGGCGGTCAAGGCGCTTGGGATGACGTGACGCTGTAGTCACTCGTTGTCGTTGACCCAGGCAAACACGACGATCCGCGCCTTGGAGTCGAAGCGAAAGAACAGGCGGAAGCGGCGGCCGATCTTGGCGCGACGCCAGTGCTTGAAGGCGTCCCCCATGGTCGTTCCCAAGCGGTATTCGTCACGGGAGGGATCGCTCGGTACCTTGTCCAGGATCAAGCACGACAGGGCGCTGAAGAGTTTCACGTTCGCATTGCCCGCGGCGCCCCGGGGATCCGCCGCCCTCGCCCGCCCGGCCGCGGCCTCCAGTCTTCGGAGCTGATCAACGAGGCATTGGTGAAAGAGTAGGGTCCATCCGTGGCGTTCGCCATCCATTCAAGAGCGGATCACCTCGACGGGGCGCTCAAATTGCGTCCACCCCGCTGAAGTCGTAGTCCATAACAGCGCTCGGAGGTTGGACGAAGGGGCCTTGGAGAAGATCGACACCGGCGCAGCAGAGACGCGCGATGGTCTCGGGGGCATCGACTCCGCCGGCAATCACGGCAAGACCCCGTTCGCGCAGACGTTGAACCAGCTCGGCCAGCGGATCGGGGTCGAGCGACTGGACCAGGGTGCGCGCAAGGCGCGCGAAGGCACCCGGGACGCTTGCGAGCACGCGCTCCGATGCGTCGTCGGTATCGACACCGTTCAAACAGACCGGGACGCCGAGCCGGGCCAAGCGAGCCACGCGGTCGGCTGCGAGAGCCGGGTTGGCCGCCGCCTCTTGGACCTGGAACTGAATGACCGGCCGCAAGCGAAAGAGATCGCGCCGGTTGATCTCGTCGCGAACCTGGCCGACCCAGTCATCGCGGGCCGCGCCGGCGAGTGATTGGTAGAGGAAAAGTTGTGCCGGCCGGCCGGCGTCTCGGCAGGCCAGGATGGCGTCCAGACCCTTGGCCAAGAGCCAAGCGTCCAGTCGCTCGGCCAGTCCTGAGCGCTGTGCGATCGGCATGAAGGCGACCGGCGACAGCAGCTCGCCGTCCGGGGTGGCCAAGCGCGGCGACACCTCGTAGCGCGCACTCGGTGCCGGGGTCAGGGGCACCATGGGCTCGAAGAGCAGTTGCAGCCGCTCGGTCAGGATCGCCGTCGACACGGCGTCCCGCTCCGACATGCGGCCGGACGCAGGGCCGCAACCGTACTCGACGGGCAGACCATCGCCGGCTTTGCGGGCCGAGCGCGCCGCCTTGGCCGCCCGCGACATCAAGGTGACGGCGTCCCCGCCGCTGTTCGCCAATGTGCACCACCCGATTCCCACGGCGAGACCGGGCGCCGAGGCGAAGCCGTCCCGAGCCAGTCCCTCCGCGAAGTGCCCGCAGACTCCTGCAAGGCTTGTGGCGTCGTCGCGTCGCATCAGGACGGCCAAACTGCGCTCGCCGACGCGCGCGGCCAGATCGGAGGCGCCGCACGCCGCGGCAACCGCAACCGCAAGACGCATCAGCGCGGTCTCGTCGCCGTCGAGATCCAGCACGACCAGCGCGCGGCGACCCGCGTCCGCCCCGCCCCGGCCGATCAACTGGCCGAGCCGTCCCAAGAGGCGCCCGAGGCTCGCGAGACCGGTAGGCGCATCGACAGCATTCGGACCGCTTTGGCGACGTGCGCGCTCGCGCGCGCGTGCCAGACGCTGTCTTACGCAGGCGACGAGATGATCCGGGGCAACCGGCTTGGCGAGGAAATCATCGCCCCCGACACGCAGTGCCGCCATCTGTTGCTCGGCGTCCAATTCGGCGGAGAGAAAGACGATCGGCAGGTCGGCGAAACGGTCTTGCTCACGGATGATGCGGGTCAGCTCGATGCCGGACGCGCCGGGCATGTGCAGGTCCATCAGCACCAGATCCGGAACGAAGGCGTCGAGCGCATCCAGCACCGCCAGTGGATCGCCGACGCGTTCGGTCAGCATGCCGGCCGATTCCAGCACACGGGCGGCGAAGAGCGCGGCCACCGGCTGATCGTCGACCACGAGCACACGATCGGGAGAGGCCACCTGGGTACCAGCCAGATCCAGAAGCCGGTCGGTCAACTCTTCGACCTCCATCGGCAACTGCAGATAGGCCCTGGCGCCTGCACGCATCGCGGCGAGACGGGAGCGGATGTCGTTCCCGGACGCCAGGCAGACCAGCGGGATCGGCTGCCCGTCGCGCGGCTGCGCCTGTGCGTAGATAACGCCGAGCGTGTCTGCATCGGGGAGCGCATCGAGATCGACGAGCAAGAGCGCACCCGGGCTCGGCTGGGCGCCAAGGAGCCGATCAGGGGTTTCGAAGGTTTCGAGCATGAAACCCTGCGCGAGCAAAAGCGCACGAAGCGGCGTCGTCAACTCGACGTTGCGGGTCAGCAAATGGATGGCGGGCGCGGATCCGGCATCGGCAATCGTCTGATTCATGGTCGTCGGTCTCGTCCAGGGTGGGCCGAGACCTCGAACCCACACGCCGACGCGGCGCGCTCGGCCCGAGGTCATCGACGCCTAGGATAAACCGAACACGACATGTGAACAACTCGCGAATCCACTCGCGAGCTTGAGAGCCCGACGTCAATAGCTGATACGCGGGGCTCCCCCGCCGAGCGCATCGACCAGTCCCGCCCCGAAACTCGCACCGATGCGTCGCGAGAGGCTCTCAAAAAGATCGCGCTTCTTGGTGTAATCGACTAGCGTCTCCGCGCCGATCACATCGCGTGCGACCGAGCTGGAGCTTCCGAGGTCGTCGACCAAGCCCAGCGCGACCGCCTCTTGGCCGCTCCAGAAGAGTCCGCTGAAGACCTCCTCGCCGCCCTTCAGGCGGTCACCGCGGCCGGCTTGGACCTCGGCGATGAACTGGGTGTGCAGGTCATCGAGAACGGTCTGGATAAAGGCACGTTGATCCGGCGGCAGCGGCGAGAAGGGGTCGAGGATCCCCTTGTTGTCCCCGGCGGTCAGCAGACGCCGCTCGATCCCGAGCTCCTTGATCGCCTCGTCCAGGCCGAAACTGCCGATCCGCACGCCGATGGAGCCGACCAGGCTGGCCTTGTCGGCATAGATTGAATCTGCGGCAACGGCGATGTAGTAGCCGCCCGAGGCGCAGATGTCGGTCGCCACGGCGTAGACGGGCATCTCTTTGTCCTTGTCTTCCTTGTACTTGGCCTTCAGTCGCTTGATCTCGTCGTTGATGTAACCGGCCTGGACCGGGCTACCGCCGGGGCTGTTGATGCGCAAGATGATGCCCTTCACCCGGTCGGCCTCGAAGGCCTCACGCAGGGCCGTGATGACCCGGTCGGCGCTCGCGTCGGCCTCGGACGCGATCACGCCCTTGATGTCGATCAGGGCCGTGTGCTCTTCGCTCGGGGAGATTCGCTCGAGCAGGTCTTGGGAATAGGCGGCGATCAGCAGTCCGATCAGATAGACCAGGATCAGCGCCTTGAAGAAGACGCCCCAGCGGCGGCCACGCCGCTGTTCGCGCAGATGCTCCAGCGCGAGCTTGTTGATGAGCGCATGCTCCCAATCGGGTGCATCGGGCGACGGCATCTCGTCGCGGCGCTTGGTCCAAAACTTCCAATTCATGGGTCACTCCCGGGATTAAACCGCGCCCGGCGCGGTATGCACTGTTTGTGGATGGGGTCGGCCTCGGCAGGCTTGACGACCGCTGGAGTCTGCGCGGTTTAAGAGAATAAAATAATAGACCGTTTTAGACCGCGTCCCCGCTAAGGGCTGTGGTTGCACCAAGCGTCGAGCTCACTCGAAAATGAGCATCTCGCTTTAAACCGCGCCGGCTCCGTCAGTTGTCGGAGCCGACGCGGCCAAGCCAATCCAACAGACTACGCATATCGCACCGGGCGCGGATTAGACGCGGTTCAGGTGTGCGGTCTCGGCTCAGCGCAGGCCGTAATCGGTCAGCCAGGTGGGCAGCGCCGAGATGTCGTGGATACAGTCCAGCGGGGCGTGCGGTAAAAGACGCTCGACCGGGTGGACACCGTAGGAGACGGCGAGTGCCTTGGTGCGGGCATTCACGGCCATCTGCATGTCGTACTCGGTGTCGCCGATCATCAGGGTCGCGGAGGCATCGGCACCGAGCTCGTCCATCAGCTCGAGCAGCATCAGCGGGTTCGGCTTGGAGAAGGTCTCGTCGGCGCAGCGCGTCGCGTGAAACAGCGCGGCCAGACCGGTATCGGCGAGCGCCTTGTCGAGTCCGACGCGACCCTTGCCGGTGGCGACGGCCAAGCGGTAGCCCTCGTCAGCCAGATGAGTCAAGGTCTCGCGTGCCCCGGCGAAGAGCACGGAGGGCGTCGGGTCGATCTCGAGAAAATAGCGGCGGTAGCCGGTAACCAGATCCCGGAGGGTCTGCGGATCCGCTCCGGGATGCAGCCGCAAGAGTGCCTCGTCCAGACCCAGGCCGATCACGTCGCGCGCCGCTTCACGGGCCGGCGGCGGCAGGCCGAGATCGCCGAAGGCCGCCTGAAGACAATTGACGATGCGTGCCTCGGAATCCATCAGGGTTCCGTCCCAGTCGAACACGATCAAGTCGAAGGTCACGCGGCGGGCTCCAATCCAGACAGAAAGCGCTCGAGGTCATCGGGCAGGGGCGCCTCGACCCGGAGTGGTCGTTCTGCCGCTTCGAGCTGAAAGCTCAAGGCGGAGGCGTGCAAAAACAAGCGCGACAATCCCCGTGCCTTGAGTGCGCGATTCGCGGTCTCGTCGCCGTACTTGGGATCGCCCGCCAAGGGTGTTCCCAGATGAGCGGCATGGACGCGGATCTGATGGGTGCGTCCGGTGATCAGCTCGGCTTCGACCAGGGTGAGCACGCCAACATCCGAGCGGAATCGTCCCAGACATCGAAACACCGTGCGCGCCGGCTTTCCCTCGTCCGGATCGACCTGAACCATCCGCTCGCCGCCCTGCAGCACGTTTTTCTTCAGCGGCGCATCCACACCGACCTTTGCGCGCTCCAGCTCCCCAACGATCAGCGCGAGATAGCGCTTGTCCATCCCGCCTTCACGGATCAGCTCGTGGAGCTCGCGCAGCGCGCTGCGTCGCTTGCTGATGAGGATGCAGCCGGAGGTGTCGCGATCCAGACGGTGGACCAGCTCCAGCTCGCGGCCGGGCCGCAGCTCGCGCAGCGACTCGATCAACCCGTAGCTCAAACCGCTGCCGCCATGCACGGCCAGCCCGGCGGGCTTGTCGATGACCAGAAGGCGCTCGTCCTCGTAGAGCACGGCCTCCGCAAGCGGCGCGAGCCGCGACGCGGGCACCCGGACCGGCGTTTCGGCGAGGGCCGTACGCACCGGCGGGATGCGCACCAGATCGCCCGTGCGCAGCCGATGACTGGCCTTGACCCGACCCTTATTGACGCGGACCTCGCCACGGCGCATCACCCGATAGAGGTGGCTGCGCGGCACGCCCTTGAGATGGCGCAGGAGAAAGTTGTCGATACGTTGCCCGTCGGACTCGGCATCCACACAGAGCACGCGTACTGCCGAATCGTCCCGGAGCATAGACTCGGGCGGCGGACGCTCGGCAACCGCGGGCTTCGGGCCGAAGCGCTTAGGCTCCGTGCGTCCGGGTCCGGCACCCTTGGACCCGGTTGGCTTGGGGCCGACGCGCCCGGAAACCTTCCGGCCGGTAGACGCGTCCCGCCCCCCTGATGCGCGGGCGGCGGAAGGCTTGCTCTGGCGGCGATCGGCACTGGGATAAGGTCGGTTCACGAAGGATAGCGCCTGCCTGGGTGGCTTAATTGATGCTAAATAAGGTTTACTGATACACTTGGACGCTTGCGCTGGCCAGCGGAAACGCGATTTTCCCGGAGCGGCGAGCGCAGCCAAGGGTCGGTTACGATGCCGGAGCGAGCGGAGCCAGATCCGCTCGGAAGGCCCCGACCCTCATGCCGGCATCCGATGTCCGAGCAGGGCGATGTGCGGGATCTCGAGTGGTGTCGCGGACTCGTTTCATCGAGTGACCGCGCATTCTACACCCTGTGAGCGCCGCGCGCCCTGAACGACGGCACACAGCGCAGCCGGCGCCGACCTCGCCGCTCCCGAGATCGGCCCCTCCAATCGGGCGGGCCGATCAGGTGCGAGTGCCCGAATGGGCGCTCGTCGACGACAAAACACTACTGATCACGCGCGTGCCCGTCCGGGTCGGCCCAAGAGTCCGCCTGAACGGACGCTGCCGACGCCGTCGGGCCGATTCGTCGGCCCGCCGTCGACACGCCTTGCGCCCGCAGGTTTGCCGGGGCGCACGGCGAGCAGTCCCTGAAACGGGAGACGCGTCGTGGCGCGGAACACAACCCTATGAAACGCATGCTGATCAACGCAACTCAGCCCGAAGAGTTGCGTGTTGCGACCGTCGACGGTCAACAGCTTTACAACCTCGATATCGAGTCACCCGGCCGAGAGCAGAAAAAGGCCAACATCTACAAAGGCATCATCACCCGCGTGGAGCCCAGCCTCGAGGCCGCCTTCATCGATTACGGTGCCGATCGGCACGGTTTCCTCCCCCTCAAAGAGATCGCGCGGGCCTACTTCGAACCCGACAGCGTCAAACCCGGATCGCGCGTCAGCATCAAGGAATCCGTCCGCGAGGGCCGCGAGGTCGTCGTTCAGATCGACAAGGAAGAGCGTGGCAACAAGGGCGCGGCGCTCACCACCTTCATCTCGCTGGCCGGCCGTTATTTGGTGCTGATGCCCAACAACCCGCGCGCCGGCGGGGTCTCGCGACGCATCGAGGGCCAGGATCGCAGCGAGCTGCGCGACGCCATGAGCCAGCTCGAGATCCCGGAGGACATGGGCCTGATCGTGCGTACCGCGGGCGTGGGCAAGAACGTCGAGGAGCTCCAGTGGGATCTGGACTATCTGCTCCAGCTCTGGAAGGCGATCGAGACCTCGGCGCAGGACCGCAAGGCGCCCTTCCTGATCTATCAAGAGAGCGACGTCATCATCCGCTCGATCCGCGACTATCTGCGCGTGGACATCGGCGAGATCCTGATCGACAACAAGGCCGTCTTCGAGCGAGCCGAGAGCTTTATCCGCCAAGTGATGCCGAGCAACCTGAAGAAGCTCAAGCTCTACCAAGACGAGGTTCCGCTCTTCACGCGCTATCAGATCGAGAGCCAGATCGAGTCGGCCTTCCAGCGCGAGGTGCGCCTGCCCTCGGGGGGCTCGATCGTGATCGACCACACCGAGGCGCTCACCTCGGTGGACATCAACTCGGCGCGTGCCACCAAGGGCGCCGACATCGAGGAGACCGCGCTCAACACCAACCTGGAGGCCGCCGACGAGATCGCGCGCCAACTGCGTCTGCGTGACTTGGGCGGACTCTTCGTCATCGACTTCATCGATATGACACCGCCGAAGAACCAGCGCGAGGTCGAGAATCGGCTGCGCGACGCCCTCAAGCACGACCGTGCGCGGGTGCAGGTTGCCCGCATCTCGCGCTTCGGTCTGCTGGAGATGTCGCGCCAGCGCCTGCGCCCCTCGCTCGGGGAATCGAGCCAGCAGGTCTGCCCGCGCTGCAAGGGTCAGGGGACCGTCCGCGGGGTCGAATCGCTCGCACTCTCGATCCTGCGCATCGTCGAAGAAGAGGCGATGAAGGAGAGCACCCACCGCATCGTCGCTCAGCTGCCGGTGAGCGTCGCAACCTTCCTGCTCAACGAGAAACGACGCGGCATTCTGGAGATCGAGCAGCGCCAAGGCGTTGAAGTCCTGTTGCTGCCCAACGAGGCCCTGGAAACACCGGAATACCAGATCGAGCGCGTCCGGACTCAGGACGCCGGCAAGCTCGTCCCGGATCAGTCGAGCTACGAGCTGACCGCACCCTCCGAGGCCAAGGTCGCGCCCTTCTACGCCAAGCTCGGTCAACCCGTGCAGTCCGAGGAGCCGGCGGTCAAGCAGGTCTCGCCCGCGACCCCGGTCCCCCAACGCTGGACGCCGACACCCCAGCCCGAAACACCCGTGCGACGCGAGTCGGAGCGCGGCGAGCCCGAGAGCCTGCTCAAACGCATCTGGACCGGGCTCTTCGCGCCGCGCCAGCCCGAAGCGGAGGCCCCCGCAACCCGCAAGCCGCCCGCAGACGAGCGCGCGGCGCCCGAGACCGCGCCGCGAACGCAGGAAACGCGACACGCCGCCGATTCGGGCGAGCGCCGCAGCCAGGGCAGACCCCCGCAGGGCCGTCGCGACGAATCGCCGAGGGAGCGCGGGCGTCATGACCAAGGTCGGCACAGCCGACCCGCACCCGAGCAGCAGACGCGTTCGGAGCCGAACCGCGGCCGGACCGAGGGCGGCCAGGGCAGCGAGACCATCACGGCAGCAGATCCGACGCGATCCGAGACCGAGGAGCAGACCCAGGCCCGCCGCGAAGGCGAGACACGCTCGCGCCGCAGCGGCTCGCGCGGTCGCGGTCGGCGTAACTCCGGATCGAGCGAGGGCGGCCGTCCGACGGACGAGGCATCGCGCGATCAGGATGCCCGCGGCGACGATGGGTCCGGCGAGCGCAGCGAGGGTCGACAACAAACCAAACGCCAAGTCGAAGACACGCCGGCGACAAGCGGCGATCGAGCAGCCGCGTCGTCGCGCGGCAGCCGGCCGGAGGATCATCCGCTGATGATCGCACCCGTCGGCGAGACCGTCGCGCGGAACGGCGGAGCCGGCGCAGCCTCGACGGATTCGATCGACCGCAGACGCACGACGGAGCGTGCCCAAGAAGCGCGCCTCGACGAACAACCCGAGGGTGCGGACAAGGCCTTGGACGAAACCTCCGAGACCGGTGCCGAGCAGGCGCAAGACGGCAGCGCAGCGCCGGCCGGCGAGCGGCCGCGGTCCTCGCGTCGACGTCGCGGCGGTCGCAATCGCCGACGCTCTTCGGCCGGCACAGAGACGAAGGAGGGCACAGGAGACGAGGGCGGCAGCACCGAAGGCGCTTCGGATCCGACCGCAGACCAAGTGCCGCCGCAGCCGAACGATCGGCAGCCGGCGCACGAGGGATCGATCGAGCCGGTCTCGCCCCCCCCCGAGCACCGACCCGACCCGCGGGTCCGGGAAGGCGCAGTCGTCGTGCAGGGCGAAAGCAACCGCTCGGAGCCACGACCGGACGGTTCGAGCGTCGAGGCATCGATGCCGAGCGAGTCGACCGCGCCGATCCGGCATGAGACGCCGGCGAGCGAGTCGACCGCGCCGATCCAGCATGAGACGCCGGCGAGCGAGCCGACCGCGCCGATCCGGCATGAGACGCCAGCGAGCGAGCCGACCGCGCCGATCCGGCATGAGACGCCGGCGAGCGAGTCGACCGCGCCGATCCGGCATGAGACGCCAGCGAGCGAGCCAACGGTCAGGATGCCGCGCCCGGCGCCCGTCGACGAGACTGTTCAGCCTCGGACGCCGGCCGAGGAATCGGCCGGGGCCGGCGCCCAGCGGCATGGGCTCGAAGCCGTCCAGCGCGACAGCGACGCGTTGACGGTCACCGACGATCGGTCGCCGCCGAGGCCCGAGCCTGTCGCGCCGGAAGCCGCCTTAGCAGTAGGCCCGGTGTCCGATCCAATCGAGCCGAAGAGCGGCGCCTAACCGCGCAGCAGCGGTTGATCCGCGTCGTCGCGCGACGCGAATCAACCGACCGTAATCGCCTGAATTCGTCAACGCAGGACCCGGCTTTTCGGGATCGCCATGCTCAGACTGTTTTTCGAGAGCCTGACCGACTTACTCCGTCTGACCTATCGGACATACGTGCCGGGTCCGGGCCGTCCCCGACCGAGTGCCAAACGCATACTGGTGATGAGCGGATTCATCCCGCTCTTCGCCATTGTCCAAGGGATCCACTGGATCGGCTTCCTGCTCGACGAGATCTTTTACCGCGGCTATCGCCGTGTCGAGATCCGCGAGCCGCTGTTCGTGCTCGGGGTACCCCGCAGCGGAACCACCTATCTGCATCGCTGCATCGCCGACGACACCGCACTCACGACCTTCTCGACCTGGGAATGTCTCTTCGCGCCATCGGTTGCCCAACGGCGCTTCTGGCTTGGCCTCGGACGGTTCGATGCGCACGTCGGTCGTCCGCTCGGCCGCATGCTCGACTGGCTCGAGCGACGCGCCTTCAAGGGTCTCGATGCGGTCCACGCCATGCGCCTGAGTGACCCGGAGGAAGACTACTTCGCGCTCATGCCGGTGCTGGCGTGCTTCATCCTCATTCTGCCCTTCCCGCATTCGGATCTGCTGTGGCACATGGGAGGATTCGACCGGGACATGCCGGAGGCCCGGCGCGCGCGGCTGATGGATTTCTATCATCGGTGCCTGCAGCGACATCTCTACGTCCAGGGTCCCGAGAAGCGGCTCTTATCGAAGAACGCTGCCTTCGCCCCGCTCGCCGGCAGTCTGGCGGCGCGCTTCCCGGACGCTCGCTTCATCGTCTGTCTGCGCGAGCCGCACGCCACGCTCCCGTCACAGCTGAGCTCGCTCGCAGCAGGTATCGACTTCTTCGATGTCCTGTCGGCGGCCCCCGACTTCCGCGAGCGCTTGACCGATCAACTAGGCTTCTATTACAAGAATCTGGAGATGGCGCTGGGAGAACTTCCCGAAGAGCGCTGCGCATGGGTTACCATGCGTGCGTTGCAGTCCGATCCGGCATGCCGGATACCGGACATCTACGCACAGCTTGGGCTACCTGCGAGCTCGAAGTTGCACGCCGCAATCGCTCGCCGCGCGACCGAGGCCGCAACTTACCAGAGTGCTCACGGCTATAGCTTGGAGCAGTTCGGACTCTCTCGGGGGGACATCGATCGCAATCTGGGACCCGTCTTCGCTGGGCTTGCCGCTCGGTCGGCACGAACCGCGGCCGATGCATCGTCGATGCAGCCCAGGGCAAAGCCCGGCGACGATCCCATGGGCTCATCCTCAACCAGGACACCCGTGCGCCATGCTGAACCTATCCACTGCGGGGACCAGTGTTAGGACGCCCGTGCAACCCTGCGCCGCCGAGCTGCGTGTTGCCATCGTATCCGACGCCGCACCCGAGCGTAACGGCGTCGGTGCCTATTACCGCGACCTCGCCGACCATCTCAGGTCCGCAGGCGTTCGAGTCGATTTGGTCGCCCCGCGTTGTCGCGCGGGATCCTGGTACGGCGGCCTGACACTCCCGCTGCCCGGCGACCCCACCCAGAAGATCGTCCTGCCCTCGCCCTGGCTCGTGAGCAGGCGCCTGGATCGCCTCCGCCCGAGCGTCGTCATCGTCCCGACTCCCGGCCCGTTCGGCATGCTTGGGATGCATCTGGCCGAGCGCAGCGGGGCAGCACTTGTGGTCGGATTCCATACTCATTTCGAGGCCCTGACGACGCTTTTCCAGAACTGGGGTATCGGCGCCCGCATCGCCAACGGGTACCTCCGCGCCTGTCATCGACTGCTCTTCGGCAGGAGTGATCTGGTCTTGGCGAACTCGGCAGAGATGATGGCGATTGCTCGATCGATCGGTGCGCGCCGCGTCAGCCTCATGGCCACCCCGATCCCGCGCCGCTTTCTCGATCTACCGCCCGTTCCGGCGCGCCGGCATGTCGCTCGCGTTCTTTTCGCCGGTCGTCTTGCACCGGAAAAGAACCTGGACGCCATCGTTGCCGCAGCGCATCGACTCCCGGACATCGAGTTCCTGATCGTCGGCGACGGTCCCATGCGGACGTGGGTCGAGGAGCAGTGCCGAGGGTTGCCCAACCTCAGACATTCAGGCTGGGTCCGCCGCAGTCGGATCATGGCGCTGATCGACGAGATGGACGCCTTGATCCTACCCTCGACGGTCGAGTCGTTCGGAACCATTGCGCTCGAGGCGATGGCACGGGCGCGCCCGGTACTGGTGTCCTCCGCCTGCGGCATCCTGAGCTGGGATCTACTGAGCCGGGGAATCTTCCGGATCCACGAGGGCGAGCACCTCGCCGACGCCTTGGCGCGGCTGCGCGACCTGGACCCGGCAATCCGCGAACGCAAGGCGCGTCTGGGACGCGAAGGCGCTCGGGAGATCAACCACCGCAACCTGGAGCATTGGCTCGCCGTCTTGTCGGGCGACTATACCGATTCGGTCGATGTCAAACGCTGAGTCCACAACCCGATCGGACGCCGGACACATCCGCGCACTGGTCTCGGTGCACGACGTCATGCCCGAGACCTTGCCGCAGGTCGAGCGCATCCTGACTCTGCTCGACGAGGAAGGGATCGCACCTGTCACTCTGCTGGTGGTTCCCGGCGTCGGCTGGAGCAGCGAGGGTATCGAGCGGCTGCGCGGATTCCAGGCCAGGGGCTGCGAGCTTGCCGGCCACGGCTGGATCCACCATGTCGAGCCCATCACCGGCTTGAGGCACCGAATCCATTCGCGTTTCATCTCGCGCAACGTCGCCGAGCACCTCGCGCTCGATCACGCCGGCATCCAAGAGCTGATCGCGCGCTGCCATGCCTGGTTCGTCGACCAGGGCCTCGGTGCCCCGGCGCTCTATTGCCCGCCGGCCTGGGCGATGGGACCCATCCCGCGCTCGACACTCGCAAGCCTGCCGTTCACAGGCTATGAATTATTCAGCGGTGTTCTGTCGGCCCAAACCGGACGGATGCATCCGGTCCCGCTCACCGGCTACGAGGCGGATACTGCCCTGCGCACGGTCGTCATCCGGGCCTGGAACCGGCTCAATCGACGGCGCGCCGCTCGGGCGGGCTGGATCCGCATCGGGATCCACCCCTACGACCTCGACCTGCGCCTCGCGGAGGATCTAAGGCGGGATCTTCGCCGCTTTCGGTCGTATGCCGGTTACTCCGAGGTCGGCGCCCCTTAGGCGATTTCCGAGATTAGGCATCCCGACTGCACATGCCTGGAAGGCATCGGGTTCCTTACGCCATCAGTCGTGAGCAAACCGTCACAGAATTTGTCGTTGTCGTTGTCGTTGTCGTCCGGAATCCGATTACGACAACGAGTAGAGCCTTCGACCACTTTTCCTGGTTACGGATCTGCCGGGAGATCCTGTTCCGGAAATCACCTTGAACCGCGTTCGGTAGGACCTGCCAATGTCTTCGCATCGACTCGAAGGCCATTGCGACCCGGACATCGCGGGCTGCGATCACGCATCGGTGTTCCACGGACGCGGTTACCGAAGCCGCTGCAGCAGGTCATCCAAGAGCCCTTGGGATGCAGCCTCGACCAGATCGAAGACCTGATCGAAACCGCGCGCCCCGCCATAGTAGGGATCGGGCACATCCCGGACCCCAAGATCGGGCGCAAACTCCATAAAGAGCCGCAGCTTGGACTCCATCCCTGTCGGGCAAAGGCTCGCCAGAATGCGGTAGTTGTCCTGATCCATCGCAAGCACATAGTCGAAGGAGTCGAAATCGGCGCGCTCGGCGAGACGAGCACGCAGATCGCCGATATCGATCCCGCGCTCGAGCGCGGTAGCGCGCGCTCGCCGGTCGGGCGGCTCGCCGACGTGGTAGGCATGGGTGCCGGCGGAATCGATCTCGACGCGATGCGACAAGCCCCGCTTGACGACCAACTGTCGAAAGACGCCGTGTGCCGTGGGAGAACGACAGATATTGCCCATGCACACGAACAGCACTCTGACCTTCTGCGATTCTGCCCGTTTCGGTTCACTCATGTTGGTCTTGCCCCGACGAAGTCGATCATGGCTGGTATGATATACCGGCCTCACACGAATATTTCGGTGCGTTGCCCATCCTGCGCAAGGTGCCGCCGCGACCGGATCCCGGCGGCGGGATGTCGAGGCCGCAGGTCGACTCGAACATCGGTTTAACCAAAGGACGCGGCTCCCATGGAGAACACGCCAGACACGGCCGCTTTGGCCGATCAGATCGTCTCGCTGTCCGACGACTTGGCGCGCCACCGGCTTGAGTTTCAAGCGGCCGAGAGCTCGCTCGTGACGCGAATCGCGGACGTCGACGACGACCGACGGCTGACGACCAATCGTCTGCAGCGCGCCTGGCAGACACATCGCGAAGAGATCGACTCCAGACTCAAGCATCAGGCATCGGTCTTTGTCGGAGCACTCCTGATGGTCGCCGCCCTGCTCGGCGGCGCCTTATTCTTCGCCTACGGCCAGCTGGATACCGCACGGCGCATACTGCTCGAAGACGTTGTCCGGTTGCGTGCCGACTACGAGCAGCTTGCCGCCGTCACGAGCTATGATGCGGCCTTACAGGAGAGCTTGGCCGGACTGCGTGCCTCGGTTGCAGCCATGTCGGAGTCCTTACCCCCGCGTGCCGAGGCGAAGGAACCGCAGGCGGCGACCGCGGGGTCGGCATCGACCGATCAAGGGCCGGCAGGGCTCGCCCCCGAGCCAACCGATGAGACCGAGCCAACCGAGCCGACAGAACCGACCCCCGACAACATCGCGAGCACCGCCGAGGAGATTCCAAGCACGCCGCTCGAAGACGCGTCGGCGCCGATTGCGCAAGCGCTACCCGAGGTCGCGGCATCCCCGTCTGCGACCACGATCCGTGACGAGATCACCCCGACGCTACCGAAGACAGCGGAGAACCTTGCCGGTCATGACGCAGAGCCAGCGCCCGACCCAGCGCCGACCGACGATCCGTACCCAGCCATTGAGAACGCCCCGCCGCGGAGCATCGAGCCGGCCGCTCGGACCCTTGAGACGGATATCGAGCCGATGCAGGCGGTGTCGGCCCGTATCCTCGACGAACCCCTGACCGTCGGGGATACGCCATTCGCACTGCAACTGATCGGCTTTTATTCGCTCGACGATCTGCTTGATTTCGCGCGCCGCGAAGCGCTGCCTTCCCGCGTCTATTTCCGCGAAGAGAGCTATCAAGGCCGGCCTTGGTTCGTCCTGATTCACGGTCTGCACGCGCGCTATTCCGATGCATCCGCGGCCATCGAGAGTCTGCCGAAGGAGCTGGCGATACTCGACACTTGGATACGAAACTTTCCGCCCGAGACCAAGCTCGGAATTCTCGACATCGAGCGGTAGCCGCTTCCGGCACGACCGTTCCCGACGGATGGTACGCATGTATGTGTTGTTGCTCAGTATCCATGGCCTGATTCGCGGACACGACCTCGAGCTCGGTCGCGACGCCGACACCGGCGGCCAAACCAAGTACGTGGTCGATCTCGCCCGTGCGCTCGCCGAGCGCGAGGACATCTCCCGAGTCGATCTGGTCACCCGCCGGGTGGCCGACCCTGCCGTCAGCCCGGATTATGCCGAGCCCATCGAGGCACTGTGCGAGAAGGCGCGCATCGTCAGGATCGATGCCGGACCCGAAGGCTACATCCCGAAAGAGCAGCTTTGGGACCACCTCGACGGCTTCGTGGACAATCTGACCGCCTTCCTGCACGACGAAGGCCGTTGGCCGGGGGTCATCCATAGCCATTACGCGGACGCCGGTTACGTTGGCGTGCGGCTCTCCAACCTGGCCGGCATCCCCTTGGTCCACACGGGTCATTCATTGGGGCGCGACAAACGCCAGCGGCTCCTGGCCGCGGGACTCGACGGCGAGCAGATCGATGCACGCTACAACATGGTGCGTCGTATCGAGGCCGAGGAGAGCGTCCTGGGCACGGCGGATCTGGTCATCACCAGTACCTACAACGAGATCGAAGAGCAGTACGCCCTCTACGACTACTACCAGCCCGAGCGCATGGTCGTCATTCCGCCGGGGACCGACCTGGTCCAGTTTCATCCGCCGACCGAGAATGACCCGCCGATCGGTTTGACGGCGGACGTGCACCGCTTCCTGGACGAACCCGACAAGCCTCTGATCTTGGCGCTTTCACGTGCCGATCACCGCAAGAACATCGTCGCGCTGCTCGAAGCCTACGGCGAATCGCCCGAGCTTCAGGCACTCGCCAATCTGCTGATCATCGCAGGCAACCGGGACGATATCCGCGACCTCGACGAGGGCGCCCGGACCGTTCTGACCGACGTCCTGCTGACCATCGACGCCTACGACCTCTACGGCAAGATCGCGGCACCCAAACATCATCGCTCGGAGGAGGTGCCCGAGATCTATCGGCTCGTCGCCCGTTCCCGCGGCGTCTTCATCAACCCGGCCCTGACCGAGCCCTTCGGACTGACCCTCTTGGAGGCCGCAGCAAGCGGACTGCCGCTGGTCGCCACCGAGAACGGCGGCCCGATCGACATCATCGGCAACTGCAAGAACGGTCTCTTGGTCGACCCCTTGGATCGCCGGGCCATGGCCGACGCCCTGATTCGCATCCTGAGCGACGAAGACTTCCGGCGCGAGCTGATCAGCAACGGCCTAACCGCGGTGAGCGACCGCTACTCCTGGCAGGCCCACGCAGAAACCTATCGCGAACGCGTTGCCCCGCTCACCAAACGGGCCGAGCCGATTCCGGCCACACCGCCGTTACGCCGCCGGCTCATCTACCGCGACCGCGCACTCGTCACCGACCTGGATCAGAGCCTGCTCGGCAATTCCGAGGGGGTGCGGTTGTTCATCGAGATGATGCGGACCAACAAACGCTGCGCGAATTTCGGGATTGCGACCGGCCGCCGACTCGACACACTCCTCGTCGAGCTCAAACGGCACGGCATCCCGATCCCCGACGTGATGATCACCAGCCTGGGGACCGAGATTCATTATAGCGCCACCCTCGTCGTGGATGACTTCTGGAGCGAGCATGTCGACCACCTCTGGAATCCGCGGGGGGTTCGCCGCGCACTGGAGAACGTGGCGGGTCTCGTGCCCCAACGCAGGACCGAGCAAAGTCGCTTCAAGATCGCCTACCACTACGACCCCAATGTCGCCCCGCCGGTCGAGGAGATCACCACCCTGCTGCGCACCCGCGAGCTGACGGTGAACGTCATTCACGCCTTCGGGCAGTTCCTCGACGTCGTGCCGATCCGTGCGAGCAAGGGCCAAGCGCTGCGCTATGTGGCCCATCGCTTCGGGATCCCGCTCGAGCACATCCTAGTCGCCGGCGGCTCGGGCGCAGACGAGGACATGATGCGCGGCAACACGCTGGCAGTCGTGGTCGCGAACCGTCACCACGAGGAACTGTCGCAGCTCGTGGAGATGGACAACATCTATTTCGCCCGCGAGGCGCACGCACTCGGTATCTTGGAAGCGATCGAGCACTACGACTTCTTCGGGACCTGCAGCGTCCCCGGTCGGGTTCATGACCTCCCCGGAACGGCATCATGAGGCCACTGTTGCTCTGCACGGATCTCGACCGCACCCTCGTTCCCAATGGTGCGGAACCCGAGTCGCCCGACGCACGCCCGCGCTTTCGGCGCTTCGTATCGCGACCGGAGGTCACGCTGGCTTACGTGTCGGGCCGCCACCAAGGATTGGTGCGCGAGGCGATCGCCGAATACGACCTGCCCGTTCCCGATGTGGTCATCGGCGACGTCGGGACCAGCATCTTCAGGGTCACGGCGAGTGATTGGGAGCCGCTCGCGGACTGGCAGGAGGAGATCGGTCGCAACTGGGCCGGCGTCGGTCACGATCGGCTCGCCGAGCGCTTGGCTGATCTCGAGATCCTGCGTCTTCAAGAGCCCGAGAAGCAGGCGCCCTTCAAGCTCAGCTACTATGCCCCCGTCGATAGCGACAGCGGCTCGCTCAAGTCCGAGGTAGAGGCTCGCCTAGCCCTTTTGGGGGTAAACGCCAGTCTGATCTGGAGCATCGACGAGGCAGCGAACATCGGGTTGCTGGACGTACTGCCCGCAGGAGCAACCAAGTATCATGCCGTGGATTTTCTGATGCGCCGCCTCGGTCACGACGAGACGACGACCGTCTTTGCCGGCGACAGCGGCAACGATCTCGAGGTCTTGGTCAGCCCGATCCCCTCCGTGCTGGTCGCCAACGGTCATCCCGAGGTCCGCGAGCAAGCACTGCGTCTCGCTGCAGCCAATGGACACGCGGAGCGTCTCTACTGCGCACAGGGCGGCTGGTCGGGGATGAACGGGAATTACAGCGCAGGTATCCTCGAGGGTATCGCCCATTTCCGGCCGGATCTCGCCACCGAACCGGGAATCGTCGCCGGATAAGTGACGGTTCAAAGAAAGTGTACAGATCGATGCGTAAACGCCGTCAGCCGTAGGTTGGGCAAAGCGCAGCGTGCCCAACCCGCGCCGGCATCACAGAGAACCGTTGGACACGCTGCGCTTTGCCCAACCGACCTGTTCCGACGGCCGAGAGCCGAGAGCTTGCCCCTGATGGCTCCCCGGGATCGTCCCGATGAGCGCTAAACCGACGAGACAGAAGCCAGCCCATGTCCAATTCCTCAACCGAGCAACCGATCGTCGACATCTTCGGCGAGGTCCTCTTCGACTGCTTCCCCGGAGGGCGACGTGTCCTCGGCGGGGCGCCATTCAACGTCGCCTGGCATCTGCGTGCCTTCGGGGCTGCGCCGCGACTGATCAGCGCCGTCGGCGACGATCCGCAGGGCGAGCAGGTGCGCCGTGCTATGCAGGACTGGGGCATGGACACGAACAGCCTGCAAACCGATCCGGATCATGCGACGGGCGAGGTCCGGGTCACACTCGATGACGGCGAGCCGACCTACGAGATCATCCCGGATCGCGCCTTCGACCATATCCGCGCGGACGACCTACCACCCGCCGGGGAGCTGCTCTATCACGGCACCTTGGCCCTGCGCCGCCCCGTGTCGGCAGCAACGCTGAGCGCGCTCAAGGACCGCGGTCACGCTATACGCTTCCTCGACGTAAATCTTCGCGATCCCTGGTGGTCTGCCGACGTGACCCGCGGACTGCTGCAGGATGCCGACTGGGCGAAGCTCAACCGCAGCGAGCTTACCCTTCTGGCTGACGGCTCCGGCTCGAACGCCGACGCCAGCGACGAGGCGGAGCTCACCGCGCTGGCGTCGTCATTCCTTGCCCGACACGACCTGACCGGGCTCGTCGTCACGCTCGGCGGCGAGGGTGCCCTTGCACTCGGCCGCGATGCGTCGCCGGTGCGTGTCGCACCGGCGCCCGCTCTTGCAGTCAAGGACACGGTCGGCGCGGGCGACGCCTTCGCCTCCGTGCTCATCCTCGGCATTCTTCGACACTGGCCGCTCGCGGCAACCCTGGAGCGGGCACAGTCCTTCGCCTCCCGAATCGTCGAGCAGCATGGTGCGACGGCCGCCGATCCTGCACTCTATCGGCCATTCCTTGATCAATGGGGTATTTGAACCGCGTTCGGCGGTTCGTGCGAGGATCGGCGCCCCTCGTCGAGCGGTGCGGAGATTCCGAGACCGTCCGAGATCAATTTCGTCGATCATCGTTTCGGCCACCTCGGCAGTGTCCAGGTCGCCGCCCGCGACCGCTTGGGTACGCCGGATTCATCCGGCTCCGGGGCGGGCGACTTCAGTCGCCCGAGCGCGCCTGCGCGGCGGACTGAAGTCCGCCTCCCCGGGGTGCCGACTGAAGTCGGCGTACCCGGGGCGTGCGGCCGGAGTTTCGTGTCCGGTTGGGGGACCCAAGAGGCCTGGACGAAACGATGATCAAAGCCCAACGAACGGTCTCGACACATCTGCCGTGCTGCACTAGAGACCGGTCAGACCCTTGCGAGGATCGGCACCACGCGGTTCAAAGATTTCAATTCGGAAAGGATCTTGAACTGCGTCTCCGCCGAGACGACGGGTGGCCTCCAGGCCCAGAAACCACGATAGACATCACTCACACACTCCGGACGCAGTTCAAATGTACGAACAGGTTTCTCATGCCCTCCTCAACGACATTCTCGATGAGTTCGATCGCGAGATCTGTCGCGAGGATCTTCGCCACTTCTACACACGCCTCGGCGCCAACTTCTACGCCATCCATTCGCTGTTTTTCCACCTCTACGGTCATCGCGAAGACTTCAAGACCCAGATGGTCCACCTCACGGAGCGTCTGGCTCGGGCCTACATCGACCGCCCGACCGAGCTCAAACAGCTCGACATGGCGCGCGAGGAGGACCACAACTGGTTCCTGAGCCAACAATGGGTTGGGATGGCGCTGTATTCGGACGGATTCGCCGGCAACCTGCAGGGACTCAACGACCACCTGCCCTACCTACAGGAGCTCGGGGTCAACATCGTCCATGTGATGCCGATTCTCAAATGCCCGCAAGGTGCGAGCGACGGCGGCTATGCGGTCAGCGACTTCCGCGACATCGACCCGCGAGCCGGGACGGTCGAGGACGTGCGCACCCTCGCCGATTCCATGCGTCGACGCGACATGCTGCTCACGCTCGACGTGGTCGTCAACCACACCTCGAACGAGCACGAATGGGCGCAGCGCGCCCGGGAAGGCGATCCGGACTACCAGAACTTCTATTACTGCTTCCCCAACCGCGACGTCCCGGACATGTTCGAGGCGACCATGCCCGAGATCTTCCCCGAGACCGCCCCCGGCAACTTCACCCGGGACGAAGCGATGGGCAAGTGGGTGATGACGGTCTTCAACACCTATCAATGGGACCTGAACTATTCCAACCCCGCCGTCTTCATCGAGATGCTCGACATCATCCTCTTCTGGGCCAACCAGGGAGCGGACATCGTTCGGTTGGACGCGGTCGCCTTCCTCTGGAAGAAGATCGGCACGACCTCGCAGAACGAGCGCGAGGCGCACCTGATCCTGCAGTTGATGAAGGACTGCTGCCAGGTGACGGCGCCCGGCGTGCTCTTCATTGCCGAGGCGATCGTGGCCCCGTCGGAGATCATCAAATACTTCGGCGAAGATGCCGTCATCGCCAAAGAGTGCGAGATCGCCTACAACGCCACCTTCATGGCCCTGCTCTGGGACGCCGTCGCGACCAAGAACGCCAAACTGCTGAATCAAGGCATCAAGAGCCTGCCGAACAAGCTCGACCGCGCGACCTGGTTGAATTATCTGCGTTGTCACGACGATATCGGCCTGGGTTTCGACGATGCCGACATCCGCGCCTGCGACTACGACCCCTACTCGCACCGTCGTTTTCTGGTGGACTGGTACACCGGCGCCTTCGAGGGCTCTCCGGCGCGCGGACGGCCGTTCGGCGTCAATCTCAAGACCGGAGACGCCCGCATCGCCGGCGCGCTCGCCTCGCTCGCGGGTCTGGAATCCGCGCTCGAGGCCGAGGATCAACATGCCATCGATCAGGTCGTGGATCTCATCCTGATGCTGCACGCCATGATCCTCTCCTTCGGCGGCATCCCGCTGCTCTGGTACGGAGACGAGATCGGCACGCTCAACGATAACTCATTCCTCAACGACACCTACAAGGCGAGCGACGCGCGCTGGGTCCATCGCCCACGCATCGACTGGACCCGCGCCGATCGACGTCACCTCAGCGGTACCGTCGAACGCCGTCTTTTCGATGGCCTGAAACGGCTCATCGCCGTGCGCAAGGACACGCCGGCCTTCGCCGACTTCAACAACCGCGAGCTGATCGATGTGGAGAACCCGCACCTCTTCGTCTTCCTGCGCACCCATCCGAGCCTGGCCGCCAACGCGGTCCTGGTCGCGGCCAACTTCGACTCCAAACCTCAGTATCTGGACCTCGACACCTTGAACCGGCGCGGTCTCTTTCGCTACGGACAGATCATCGACCTAGCTTCCGGCGACACACCCGCCGTCTTCAACAACCGAGTGGTGGTTCCGCCCTACCATTTTTACTGGCTGGCCAACCAACGCCCAGGGGCCCTCCTTAATGACCCCTTCGGTGTCAGCCGGCACACTGGACATGCCTGAGCCTCGACCTGTCCACCGGATGCCAGGCGCGCAACGGACGTGAACCGAATCGACAATCGTCGGATCGTTCTCCGCGCGCCGGTGCGCAGCGCGAATCGTCGCGCTAGACTCCCCGGATCATCCGCCTGGCCCCGGACGTCGTGATCGAGCTGGCCTCGCCCACCGACGACAGCGACAGCCTACACGCCAAGATGCGCGAATGGCGCGACAACGGCGTACGTCTCGGCTGGCTGATCCTGCCCGAGCAGCGCCAGGTCTGGCGCTACACCCCCGTTGGCGAGCCGGTCTGTCTCGACAACCCGGCACAGATCGGCGATGACATCCTGCTGCCCGGTCTTGAACTCTCGCTCGTGCGCATCTGGGAGCCGGGGTTCTGATCAGGATGCGCTCTTTCTATTTTTCGGAGGATAGGCTGCGCCGATCATGTACGACTCCCTGAAGATCCTGCGTTTTCGAGCATTCGACGCGTTCGAGATTCATCATCTGAGCCGTGTCAATCTCATCGTCGGCAAAAACAATGCGGGTAAGACATCCCTTCTCGATGCGGTAGAGATGATGGCTCTGGGCGGACGCGTCGTCTCATTGTTGAGAAGCCCCCGGCGGCGTGGAGAGATCTCCTTGGCGCCGGCGGATGAGAAGATGCGACGTGTATTGAATATCCGCCACATCTTTTGGGGTCACCAAATCCAGGCCGGGACATGTTTTGAAATAACTGGTATTGCCGACTCTCAAGAGATCAAGGTTTCCTGCGAAGTACGCCTCGGTCAGTCGGACCAGACTCAGTTCGGACAGCTTTCCGAGCAAGCCGAGCTGGAGACGCCCCTGGAAATCATCATGACGGGGCCGGACAACCCTGATGGCGAGCCGATCCTTCCTGTCTCCGCAAGCGGATCTCTCTTGGAATTTGCCCGTAGCAGGCTGTCTTCGGGGCCTACAGGCGGACTGGCGACAGTCTGGTTCCTCGGCACCGAATTCGGTGCGCACCCGACTTCTCTCCGACAAAGCTGGGAACAACTGGTGCTGACACCCGAAGAGGATATGGCGATATCCGCCATGAAGATGATCGAGCCCGCAATCGAGCGGCTCGTCTTCATAAGCTCCGCAACGATGGCGGAAAGTACTCCTGTCGTGAAATTAACAGGTGTAGAAGGACGGATACCCCTCGGTACTCTGGGCGACGGGATCAAGCGGCTGCTTGCCCAGGCGATCTACATGGCGCGCGCGGCGGGCGGGGTGCTGTTGATCGACGAGATCGATACCGGACTGCACTACACCACGCTGGAATCCATGTGGCGATTCGTGATCGAGAGCGCCCGTCGACTAGATGTTCAGGTCTTTGCGACATCGCACAGCGGCGACTGCATACGCGCCTTGGCCTGGCTTCAGACCGACGCCCCCGATCTTGCGGCGGACATCTCGGTACACCGCATCGACCGGGCCGCGCCCGCCGCAGTCCGCTATTCGGCGGCGGACATCGAGATCGCCGCGCGTCACCATATCGAGGTGCGGGGATGACTGCGGCCAAGGTGAAAGACAGCGCGCCACATCGGCTGATCGTCGAGGGGCGTGACGACCAATGGTCGATCATCGAGCTCACCGCCAAACACGGCTGGAACTGGGAGCATCCCGATCCCGGTTACCCCTACATCGAAGACGCCAAAGGGAGCACCCTCGCCTTGGAGGCCCTTCCCGTGACATTGCGCTCCTACCGACGGGTCGGGATTGTCCTGGATGCGGACATCGCGCCGGGGGATCGGTGGCAGTCGCTCGGCGATCGCCTCTCCGGTACGGGTTTTCCGTTGCCGGCCCGGCCCGCTCCGGCCGGTACGGTATCGGAAGCACCGGACGGCAAACACCTGGGTATCTGGCTCATGCCCGACAATCAGAACCCGGGCAAGCTGGAAGACTTTCTTGCCCTCCTCGTCCCCCAAGCCGACCCATGCTGGGACTGGTCGGCGGAGAGCACCGCACGCGCGAGTCAACTCGGCGCCGGATTCACGCAGCCCGATTTCATCAAGGCGCGCATCCACACCTGGCTCGCCTGGCAGAAAGAGCCGGCCCTACCCTTCGGCACAGCGATCCGTGCAGCGACATTCGCACATGACACCGACGCGGCTCGACGATTCGTGACTTGGATGGAGCGACTTTTCATCCGGTAAGCTTGCGAAACGCAACAGGTGCACGAGGAGCGAGCCCAAAGGCAAGCAGCGTGGTCTTGCAACCGTTAAACACGCAATGCTAGATTACAAGACTTGACCCCGCCGTCCCTCAAGAATCCTGGATTTGATCAGGATCCGCACTGGTCTCCAGATGGCAGCCGCATCACTTTCGTGAGCAACCGCAGCGGTAATGAAGAGATCTATGTTATGAACGCCGACGGAAGCGAACTGGCGATGTTGACGAGCGACATTGCCGACGACGTTCAACCTCGTTGGAAGCCTATAATGACGGACTAGGGAACATCTGCGGGTCTGTCCGAGGTTTTGGTCGATATCGGACGGTACAGCCCTAGCTTGGCATCGCTTAATCGAACGCGTCCGACACAGTCGCTCCGAGTATTTCTCAGCCGATTCGCTAGGGGCGTAACTGGCCAAAACATGCTCAGGTGCTTCCGATGTTCCCGATACTGCGTCGTCCCGCAACAGAGCGGCAATTGAGTCAACGTACAGTTTGTGGGAGACTCCTTGCCGTGAATCGCTGAACCGATGTCCATCTTGAAACTGATCGACGCGGACGCGTAGCCTCATCGCCCACGCTCAAGTTTAAAGAATAAGGAGGACTTCTCATGCTTGAAAAGCGCTTTGGACGGCTTTTTTGGAGGGACGTGCTGGCGATCCTGGTCTTGGGATCCATCAGCGTTCCGTGTGTCGCCGATCAGTCTGAAACGGTCTCCGAGGAGGTCTTCCGGGCCCTCGAAACAAGCCAACGGGCTATCGTGGTCGTTGCATTGCAAAGACACCAGTCCGGCGGAATCTCCGCTGCAGATCGAGCGGATGAGATCTTCCAGACTCAAGATGACGTGCTCCGTTCGCTTGGCGCGCAGGGCTACCGCGTTTTGCACCGCTATCGATCCGTATTCGGGCTGACCTTGCTCGTCGAGTCTCGGTTGGTGCTAGAACGGCTCGCCATTCATCCGCTCGTTCGCAGAGTCGATCTCGATGTCGGTGGGACTGGCCATTTGGACCAAAGTCGCGTCTGGATAGGCGCCGATGTGGCGCACGGCCTGGGCATCACGGGTCAAGATACCATCGTCGCCGTACTCGACACTGGAATCGACACGAATCATCCCGACTTGTCGGACGATCTGGTACGCGAGCACTGTATTTGCAACACGGGCACCAATTGCTGTCCGACCGGCGGAAACTTTGGCGACGGTCCCGGGAGTGCCGAGGACGATCAAGGGCACGGGACTCATGTGGCGGGCATCGTGACCAGCAGCGGTACGGTCGCGCCGATGGGCGTGGCCCCCGACTCAGCGATTGTTGCGGTCAAAGTCATGGACGCAAACAACGGTTTCTGTTGTAGCTCGGACATTGTTGCGGCCCTCGATTGGGTGCTGAACAGCGGACTGGATGTCGATGTCGTCAACATGAGTCTTGGTACGTTCGCGCGCTTCTCGGGTGACTGCGACTCGGCCGCAGCTTGGACCACCGTCTGGGGAGAAGCGATCGACGCCTTGCGTTCCAGAGGCATCCTTAGCGTCGTCTCGAGCGGCAATGAAAGCGACAAGGGTGCGATCAGTGCTCCAGCTTGCCTCTCCGGTGCCGTTGCAGTGGGAGCGACCTTCGATAACGCCGATGTCGTAGCGGGTTTTTCGAACAGCAGCACAAGCCTTGATCTTCTGGCTCCGGGTGTCTCCATCACCTCGTCGATAGTTGGAGGCTCCACAGCAACATGGAACGGGACATCAATGGCCGCACCTCATGTCGCCGGTGGTGTGGCGCTGATGCGCGACCGAACCCCGGGAGCGACCGCGCAACAGTTGCTGGATTGTTCTAGCGACTCACCGGTGAATGTCACCGACACCAACGGGGTTACTCGTGCGCGAATTGATATCCCTTCTGCTCTCGACTGCATCGCGAGCGGCCCCGCTTGCAGCGCATCGAGCGTTGTAGCCGGGCTGCGCGACGAGGATTCGTGGCTCGACCTCCTCCACGGCTTCCGTGATGTTGCCCTGAGCAACAGCCGGGACGGACGCTGGTTGATCGAGGCCTACTATCGACACGATGATGAGGTGGTTGGACTACTCACCGCTCATCCACGTCTCGGGCTCCGCGCGCTCAGAGTACTCAAAGCGGTCCGCCCGCAATTACACGCGGCTGCTTTGGGTAATACCCCGATGCTGAGTGAAACCAGTATCCATGCGATCCATGCATTCGCGAGAGCCTTGCAAGAGCAGGCTAGCCCCGAACTCTACGCAGACCTCGAGCGCTTCCTGCTGATCGATCTAAACCGCGTCCAGAGCGAGGTACTCGCTTTCGAGTGAGTTCGACGGTTGGTGGGTCCACGGCCCTTAGCGGGGACGCGGTTTAAAGTGGTCTAATTTAAACCTCGCCGGCTAAAGCGGCGTCAAGTCGGCCGGAGCCGATCCCGTCTTAGATCACCGTATTCCGCGCTTGGCGGCGTTCAGGTCAGGTGACCCTTGCACCAGACCAGATCCGCTGATATGGATCGGTCAGGTGGGTCGGGCTTCGGCCCGATCCACCATGACGATTCCGAGTTCCGGGGACAGTTGACTTAATTCCCTAGACGAGCTGCTTCGGATCGGTTAGAACACGACGTGACGTCTCCGTGGCGAGGGATTGGGCGACCGATGGCCAGACTTCCGAGGGTGGTTGTCCCGGGGCTTCCACATCATGTGACCCAGCGCGGTAATCGTCGCCAGCGAACTTTTTTTGGGGATGAGGACTACGCCGAGTATCGGCGATTGCTGTCGACGTCCTGTCGGGCGTGTGGCACGCAGGTTCTGGTCTACTGCCTCATGCCGAATCATGTACACCTGATCCTGGTGCCGGGCGATGAGCTCGGTTTGCATGACACGCTGGGCGAGGCGCATCGTCGCTACAGGCGCATGATCAATTTCCGGGAAGGCTGGCGAGGGCATCTTTGGCAGGAGCGTTTTCACTCGTTCGTGATGGACGAGCGGCACCTCATCGCCGCTGCCAGGTCTGTGGAGCTGAACCCCGTCCGTGCGCGGCTCTGTGCACGGCCGGAGGACTGGCCGTGGTCGAGCGCCCGGGCCCATTTGGCCTGAGTGGACGATGAGCTCGTCAGCGTGCGTCCGCTGTTGGAGCTGATCTCCGACTGGGATCGCTTCATCGGCGAGCCTGACGCCCCGGACATCGCCGACGTACTAAACGCGCATGCCGGCAACGGCCGCCCGCTCGGTCCGGATTCCTTTGTCGAAGATCTGGAGCAACGCCTCCGGCGTCCGCTCAAGCGAAAAAAGCCTGGTCTGAAGGCAGCGCGACGGGAGTCTCATACCCAGGACCTCTTGGAGCTGCTGGAACGGGATTAGGTAAACGGAGAGTAAGCCGGGTTCTTGCCGTCGGTTAGGCTGATGTTTGTGTTCTCTGTTTGCCGCCTGGTTTCCCGGCGGTGCCACATGATCTCGGCCATACGACGGTTCGTTCCCGGCTCCTCGCAGAACCGGACTTGGAGTGTTACACCATCCGGCTCCCAGCCCGAGTCTTTCGCAGAGGAACAGGGGCAATCCGGCGCCCTGCCGACTCCTCACACGCGACACCCGTCGCGGCGGGGAGCTTTCCGCGCTCCGCCCGGAGGGCGGGGCACGCTATCTGCGTGAAACGCACGAGCATGGTTGGCACGGACAGAATCCTCACGGTGTAGGGCCGTGTTTCACCCGCGCGTTATCTCGGGCCGCCACCCCTTTGCTCGACCCGCATGACCAGGCGTCAACGCTCGTATGGATGGCTCCGACTTCCACGCAACGCCGCCCACGTCCTCGCTTTTAACTTGTTCGCGGGTGCCCGCCTCCAGCGGACCGATGCGTGGATCTCCCTGGTTACCGCATGCTCTCGATGTCAGGCTCGATACGGCCTCGGACCCCGGGGAGTATCCGTACCGCTCGCCATCGCGCGACACGGATTGTTGCCTGCCGGAGGGACAAACCCGTCGGCACTCCCGACTGTTCTTTACGGGGCTCAACACCTTCAAGGTCGGCTCCACCCGTGACCTTTGCACCTCGCCTGCTGTCGTGCCTACGCATCGACGTGTCCGTTGCCGTCCACGCCGCAAGGCTCAATACTGGGCTCGCGGCGCACGATTACCCAGGCGGGATTCCCACCCGCTAGTTCACGCGGCCTTGCCAGGCCGCACTGTCCCCGGAATTCAAGCCGTGACCTCTTTGAGCTGCTGAAGCGGGATTAGGTAAACTGTTCCCGGAATTCAATTGCCCGGAATTGCGGACGATCCTTGGTGGTCCACGCACAGCGCTCCTCACGGATGGGGCTGCAAATGCTGGATCGAGGGGGTCTCCGAGCGCGAACTCATGCGCCTGGGCAAGTCCGGCCCGGACCGCGCTCAGAGCGCACCAGACGACCTGACGGGGATCGACGAGGGGTGGAACTATGCCCCCGGGGCAAGCGTAGCGGACGAGATCAATCGGTTGCTGGCGGCCAAGCGCGCGAAGCTGCCGTGGCAGATCGCGACCGATCTACTGGAGGCGGTGGCGGCGAGTCCTGGTGGGCCGACGTTGCCGACGCGCAAGACGGCGCGGCGGGCAGGCGCTCAGCGATCCGCTATACTTAGCGTCGTGGCGCCATCCGCTTACGCGATCGCGATGTCCGGGGGGCGGCATGCCGGGCTCCTGCAAGACTATGCGAACAAATCGGATGGCGAGATCAGCCGGGCGATCCGGTCGCTCCGGCGTCAAGTCGCCATCCATCGGCAGAAGATCGCGAAGCCTATGGACTGGGTCGAGCCAGGTATCGACACGCGCCACTTGTCCGCGCTGGTCAGCTCCTACTGGCCGAAGGAAATCGCCAACTTTCAGCAGCAGATCGCTATCCTCGAACGCATTGTGGAGGAACGCCAACCATGAGCACGCAACAAGACGCGCTGGTCGTCCTGGAAGAGGTCGCGCAGTCGCTGAAGGCGTCTGCGGAGGCCGTAGACGGCCGCTCGGACTACGACCGCGGGCGCCTGATGGGGTATTACGAGGCGCTGTCGACATTGTTGTCGCAGTGCGCGGTCGCCGGCATTGCCCCGGACGCACTGCACCTTGGAGCCGAGTTCAGGCCGGAAGCCGTGCTCGGGGCGCGCAAGGCTGCCTGAGCGCTTGTCGCTGACATCGCATGGCCGGCACCTGCCACACCATCGCCCTGGACAACGCCGCCCTCCAGGCCACGCTCAACAAGCTCGCCGCCTCCGTCGCCGATCCCTCTCCCGCACTGACCGAAATCGGCGAGCACCTGCTCACGACCACCAAAGCCCGCTTCGGCCCAAGCGCCAAACGTGCCCCGGACGGCACCTCGAGGGCACGCAACACCGAAACCACCATCGCGCGCAAGGGGCGGGACAATCCGCTCTACATATCCAGCATGCTCCAGGGCCAGATGCGTGAAAAACGGGGACGTACTACCAAAATCGTCTAACGGTGTGCTGCCGAAGCCGGTTTCGCTATCGCTCAACCGGCTCGGCTGAGGATGGCGTTTGCCCAAGCAAGTAAGACACATGTTGTTCTATCTGCTGCCAGAAGAATAAGGAAAACCGGGACAGACCCTGAGGTATCCACACTAAAAAATATTATAAAACAATCATTTATTGTCACACATTCAGTTAGAATGGAACATGCAGGGGGTTTGATGGTCCAGAACGGGCGACCAAACCTGCCGAGGACCGCCCATGCATGCCCTGACGATTCTACAGCGTTGTGTTGCCCCACTGCTGGTCGGCGGTCGTAGCCTGACGTTGTACGAGGAGGTCCACCCCCAGGCCAAGCTGGGCAATCGGCAGGTGCAGCATCGGTTCCTGCAGCAGATCAAGGCCCTGCTGCCGGGGAGCGCGGAACCGATCATCGTGGTGCGCAAGCCCAAGCAGGGACGCCGGGACAAGACGGCCTCGGGCCGGCGCGCGCGCTCGAAGAAGAGTCTGCAAGCCGCCCGCAATGCCCGTGAGCCGTGGCTGCTGGTGGCCTCGACGCGCCTCGCCGACTGGCCGGCGAAGCGCCTGGTGAAGGTCTATCGTCAGCGCATGCAAATTGAGCTGAGCTTCCGGGACATGAAGAGCCAGCATGTCGGCGAGGGGCTGGAGTGCAGTGCCTCGCGCGGCACAGGCCGGTACACGGTGCTGGTGCTGATCGCCTCCTTGGCGGCGATCCTGCTGTGGCTGATCGGGACGGCTGCGGAGCGCGCAGGCGTGCATGAGCGCATGCGACCGGGCAGCCGCAAGCGCCGCGCCTACTCGCGACTGTTCCTGGCCCGGTTGTTGCCGACGCTGGAGGGCTGCCGCACGACCATCGCCGAGCTGGTCGATGCCATCGGACCGCTCGATCAATGGATATCGACTGACCATGACGCGCTGCTCGCGGCGTGACCGTAGGGTGGCCGGACTTGTGGGGATACTTCAGGGTCAGACCCCTTTGATACTTAATATCCATCTTCGCGGTAATTGCAGTTTCCATACTCATCACAAGGGCAATATTCTGTCGTGGTGTCGATCTGGGCATAGGGATCACCGACAGGGAAGCCGTTGTCGTCGAGATAGCCGTATTTGGGTGCGTTGAATCCATATGGTATCGGGTTTCCATCGACGTCCACCGTGCCTGGCGGTGGCTGATAGGTTGCGACATTTCCGATTTCCGGGACCACGCCTTTTTTCTCGACGATCTGCTCCGGCGTGACCGAGATCACCATGAGGTCGAAGGACCAGGTAATCCGAGGAAGGCTCTTGTGTCGTCTTTGTTTTCCGTTATCGAGTGGAGCCTCGAACATCCAGCGAGGGTCATTGCCCTGCACAACATCCACATGCTGCCGAACGCTCTTCATCGCGCAGGCCACGGTGTCATCTGATGTCGGGAAGTGCGTCGCCACCGTCAAACGTGGCAAGGGGCTGATTTGACTGAGGACATATCCGAACGCGCCCTGCGGGCTATGGGAGCTGTTCTGGACCATGAGCATTTGCTGGACCACAGCGCTGTTCTCATCGGGTAAGGTCCTGGCATTGGTGTTCTTCATGGCCCAGATCTGGGCCGCCGCACCCATTTCGTGGATGAAGACGTCGACGCCGTCACCGTTGTTGGACGCAGCATCGACACTGAGCTTCTCTGGCTTGGTATCGCCCGTGAAGATCATGCTCAGGGTCTCGCCACTCGGCGTTAGCCATTCCAGCTTGTAGCCGATAGATCCCTTGCGGGCGTGAATCACCGGAAAGTAGGTGATCTTCACCCCGGTCTCGCTGTTGTTGTAGGCCACATTGTTGTTCGGATCATAGTCCAGCACCGTCAGCTCGATCGGGATCATGGCATAGGTGTCGTTATCCGGATCGTCGTGTTCGGGATTGCCGTCGCCGACAGGGACCGGGTCACAGGGCAGTCCCCAACGCTCCTTGGTTGGAGGAACATAGTCTCTGTAACTGGTGGTTTGAAAGCTGAAGCTTTCCGAATGCCACCGGCAGGCGGCTCTGAGATGCTGACAGAACGTGTTGGTGCCATCGTCGTAGAGAATCTCCGAGCTCGGTGGGCTTTTAATACCCGAAGGTCCAGGCCCCCAGACGAACAATGGCGACTTGCGATCGGATGCTGAGCCGAAGCAATAGATATGGGTCAAGTCACTCATGTGGTCGCCGTGCAGGTGTGTGAGGAACACCTTGTTCATCCGCCCGAGGCCCACGTTCATCGTGTTGTAGTTGGTGCAGACGCCGGAGCCACAGTCAAAAACGAACTGGTCTTTCGGCAGTTGCGTGTCGGGGTCCCAGCCAATCTCGACGAAGATGCTCATCATCTGCTGTGCCTTTCGCAGATTCAGCGGGATCGACGACCCCATGAAGGTGATCCGCATCTCGTTTTCATGAAGAGGCTGGATCGTCGTTGCGGTCTTGGAACTGAACGGGAAGAATCGCGGTAATTGCTCGAAGTACCGATACCGGCGCGCCTTTAAGGGATTCCCCCAGTCGCAGGGTGGCTTATCTTCGCAGTCCGAGGGATCACACACCGGGCAGGTATTGCCCTGCTCCATTTCATCGGCAAACAATTTGAGCGCCGTCCCTCCGAACACCAAGCTGCCCAAGGCCAATCCCGAGAGCCTCAATGCCTCGCGTCTCGTCAATCCGGTCTGCGTGCTGTCGAGATCCTCGGCGCAGTCGTCGCTCTGATCACCGTGGGGAATGGTGGAATCGGTCTTGGTCATGCCTAGCTCCATCAGCTACAGTGAGTTGAGATTGTGCACGGTCTGCCCGCGGCCTGGCATCTGTGGCGCCGAGCCCGTCAGTCGGCGCAGATCCCGATCGGATGACCGCTGCTCGGAGCCTAGAACGACTGCGAATCCGTGACCATGCCACCAAAGGGCCAATCAAGAGCGAAATTGACGCAGGACAAACTCCTGGCGCCTGGGCACATCCGGGGGCACCTCGGGGTGTACCTCGGGGTCGTGGTGGCGCTCAGCATTCGACCTGCCCCGCCCGGTGGCGAGGCGGAGCGATGATCTTCGATGCCGGCACGGGCTTCCTGTTCGTCGGTGCTCTCAACTTTTTCATCTCCATCGCGCTCTGGGCGGTGCTGTTTCGCCAGCGCACCCTCGCGCTTGATCTTTGGTGCGGGGCCGGTCTGGTTCTCACGGTGGCCTTCCTGCTGCTGGCGCTGCGACCCATGCTGCCGAGCATGCTGGGCTATACCTTGGCCAGTCTGCTTGCAATCACGGCAGCGATGATGAGGCTGCATGCGATCCGTCTGGAGCTTGGGGAGCCCGAGCGGGTTCAGCGAACGCTTCTCTTCCTACTCGGCTTTCTCATCCTGTACGAATGGCTGCGCGTAGGTGACAGCGAGCAGCTGCGCTTCTATGTCCTGATGAGCGTGTTGATTCTGATCAGCGCCCAGATCGCCTGGTGGGCCTGGCGGCTCGGCCGGATTCAGCGGCAGCGCAGCGCATACTGGATCGCGGGGGTCCATCTGGTCATAGCTGCAATCCATGCTCTGCGTATGGTCAATGTGGCCTTGGGCAACTTTCCGCCGCAACTGATGACGCAGGGCTACGATGCCCTGATGCTCGCGCTGATCCTGCTGATCGCGGCGATTTTGCTGAATATCGCCTGGCTGGGTCTCGCGCTGGAGCGTCTGATCCAGGAGCAGGTCGCGGCGGCGGCGGCCCAGGCCCGCGGCGAGGAGAATCGCGTGCTTGGCGATCGCATCGCGCACCTGGAGCGCCAGCGCAGCCTGGGACTGTTGTCGGCGTCCCTGGGACATGAACTCAAGCAGCCGTTGACTGCGGTCCTGACCAATGCCCAGGTCGTGCGACGCATGCTCGGCAGCGGCCGCGTCGACTCTGCCCAAACGCTCGACTATCTCGACAAGATCGTCTACAACACCAAGCGCGCAAGCCGGATCATTGAGCGGATTCGTAGCCTTCTTCGCCCTGGCGAGTCGGGTCGCGAGGCCGTCGATCTGGCCCAGGTGGCTCAGGAGGTCGCCGAGCTCGTGGCAGCGGAGGCCCGTGCCCGGCGGGTTCCACTGCGCCTCGGTCTTCCTTCGCAGCCGCTGAGGGTCATTGGCGATCCACTCCAGCTCTCTCAAATCGTGCTCAATCTGCTGCGTAATGCGCTGGAGGCCGCAGGCGATTGCCATCAAGGGGTCGCAGTCCGCTTGCGGGAACTCAGGGGGCAGGCCGTTCTCGAGGTCGAGGACTGCGGTCCTGGGCTGACGCCTGAGGCGCAGCGCCTGGCGGGTCAGCCGTTCTTCACCACCAAGCCGGAGGGATTGGGATTGGGCCTTTCGATCTCACGCACAATCGCCGAGCAGCATGGCGGCGAGCTGCGTCTGTCCAATGCACCAAACGGCGGGGCCTTGGCCGAGCTGAGGCTGCCGTTGGCCGCCCCCGGTCCGCCGACGCTTGACCGACCATGAATGAAGTCAGTGTTCGCCCGCTGATGACCCTGGACGAGCGACGGCGCGCCGTGCGCCACGACCGCGGACGCATCGTCGTGATCGACGACGACCCCGAGATCCTCGCTGCCCTGCGGGCGCTCTTCGAACTCGAGGACTATAGGTGCGAGACCTACGACTCGGCGCTCGTGTATCTGCAAGGGCTGACCGACCAGCCTGACCTCTGTCCGGGCCCCTGCTGCATACTCTGCGATGTCAGGCTACCGCAGGTCGACGGCTTGGAACTCCAACAACGCCTGGCGAGGTATGACGAGATCCCGATACTGCTCATGAGCGGTGCCAGCGGCGCACCAGAGGCGGTGAGCGCATTTCGTGCCGGCGCAGTGGACTTTCTGATCAAGCCGCTGGACGACAAGACCCTGCTCGATGCAGTAGCCAAGGCGCTGGCGGTCAGTGCCGAGCGGCACCACCAACGTGCCCGCCGCTGCGAGCTCGCCGCGCGCCTGGCTACACTCACCAGGCGGGAGCACGAGGTTGCGCGCCGGGTGGCTCAAGGCGTACGCAACCTTCAGATCGCCGAGGCGCTCGGGATCGGGCTGCGCACGGTCAAGCGGCATCGACACAACGCGATGGAGAAGCTTGAGGTCGAGACCGTCGTGGATCTCGTCCGTCTCTTCGACGCGTCGAGCGACTTCGGATCCGGGGACGAATGAGCTTGGTTTCGGAGCATGCTCGAGCAAAGTGATAAACAGGGCGGCATCCGCCAGTTCTGGTCGGGCATGTCCGACATACAGACCGATCGAGGACAACACCCCTACTGGTCGCTGCCGTAGGCGCGTGAATTGAGCGCTCCAAAGACCTCGCAGCCTGCGCATGCAAGCCCGCGCCGACAAGCCCGTTCGACCGAGCAGCGCAGTACCACGCGAGGCCGCGGCGATACGTCGGTTTCGGTCACATCCGCCCGAGTCGCGCGCCTGGGATTCCGAATCGGCCGGAACGCATCCACCCCGTCAAGACGCACTCTCCTCCTCGTCTGTCTCAACCGTCTTGGCCATCCGTTTGGCAAAATAATAGATCCGCTTGAGCTTCTCGATGATGTCGATCTCGATCGTGTAGGCCGGGATGCGATTCGGCTCTACGGCGGCGAGGCGTTGTGCCTGGTGAATGGCTGCCGAATCGGCGATGCGCTGGATTTCCTGCTTCATGCAGGTCACCGATCGCGCGGCCAGCTCGTTGTTCTGCGCGACGGCCTGGACTGCAGCGGCAACGGATCGCGTCACGACCCGATGGAAGCCGACCTTAATTCCGGGGACAGTTTACCTAATTCACCATGAGACCGATCCCAATTGAGTAAACTGTCCCCGGAAACCCCTCGTGCGCATCCGGGAGCCGCAGTTTGAACGCGCTGGCTCGCAGTCCAATCAAATCGGTGAGACGATGCAGACCCTTCAGCTCCTGACCCTTCCGAATCGAACCTGTCGTTCAAGGCCATGAAGAAGAGACTGCGAAAGAAGAAACACCTCGGCGAGTTCACCGAGTGGGGACGACAGCTCCTTGCCACCCGCAACACGAAGGCATGCGCGGACGAATTTCAGGATGCGTTCATTCTCGAAGCGATCGAAGGGAATGGGTGCTTCTGCGGCGGAAGCATGTCGGAAAGTCACATCAACGTCGTTGTCGTGCTCGGCAAGTCCTCCGACAATCCGGAAGAGAGGTTCGCCAAGGTCACTGATTGGCTCGATGCCCGCCCGGATGTCCAAGGATGGATGGCAGGCCCGCTGTTTGACCTGTGGCACGGAGATTTTGAAGACATACAAGCGGAGAACGAGCGGGGCTCAATTATGAAGAGCAGCGAACCGACCAGTTCGCCCAACCAGCGGCTCGGCTTCGAGTGCCCGTTGCCGCGCCAGCCTTGACCTTGGGCGCTCGTAGTGCTAAAGCTTTGCAACATGCTTGTCTCGATCAACCAGAGGGATGCTTAGGGACAGACTACGGTTATTTCACTCGTTCGTTCGATTGAACGTGATCCGTCCCTGGTTATTCGCAGATTGTTTAGATCTCATCGCCTGGCGAGGTATTGGTCGGCTAGCTTTTAAGTAACTGTTCAGGTCAGCTTGCCAAACAACCCCTTGGGGCGGTAAGTTTGCAACATGCCTAAGCCGCCATCGACAACCGACAGCCCCGACAGCAAAGATGCCGAACTGGCGCGGTTGCGG
>NZ_JBBWVD010000055.1:0-22802 GCF_041903745.1 Thiocapsa sp. C2-2m
GTTCGGGGGTTCGGGGTGCGGGGTGCGGTTAGCCGCCAGCTTTCGGTGGTTAACTGCTGGATAAGCGATAGCCTTGGTACGATGGATTCTTCAGCATCTGAGGACGTCGCACTGATAGCTGATAGCTGATAGCTGATAGCTGATAGCTGATAGCTGATAGCTGATAGCTGATAGCTGATAGCTGGAGGCAGGAGGCCGGCGGAGGAGGCCGAAACGAACCGAGAGATCACACCATGGGCAGACGCGGCGAGCACAGCAAAGACGAGCTGGCGACGATGGCGCTCGATGCGGCCGTCGCCTTACTGGAGGTGGAGGGGCCGGAGCGGTTGACGACCCGTGCGGTCGCCGGGCGGATCGGCTACACGGTGGGCAGCCTTTATTTCGTCTTTCGAAACCGCGAGGACCTGATCCTGCAGGTCAACGAGCGGACACTCGACGAGCTGCGCGTGCACATTACCGCGGCGCTTGCCGATGTCACCGAGGCGCGCGTATCCCTCTTGGCGATGGGGCGGGCCTATCTGGCGTTTGCGTCTGCGCACCCGACGCGCTGGCGCTTGATCTTCGAGCACGCGCGCGCGCCAGGCAGTGATCTGCCCGAATCGCTCGTGCGCAAGATCGAGGCGTTCTTCCTCCAAGTCGCGGAGTCGATCGCGGCCTTGAACCCGTGGGCGAGCCCGGCTGAGGTGCGCCGCTCGGCCCAGTCGCTGTGGGGCGGGGTGCATGGGATCACCGTCCTGGCGTTGACCGGCAAACTCGCGATCGGCGGCGATGCCCCTGCGGAGGTCTTGACTGCCGAGCTGATCGGGCGTTACCTGGACGGGATGGTTCAAGCGTGTCCCCTCGAGGCGAATCGTTTCGACACGCCCGGATGAGAGGCGCGCCGCGCTCCACCGGAGGTGACAAGTGGAGCAGTGCAGCCATTCCGAGACCGTCCGAGATCATTTTCGTTGTCGTTGTCGTTGTCGTAATCGACCATCGATACGACTGCGACTGCGACTGCGACTGCGACTGCGACTACGACCACGACAACGAGAACGACAACGAGAACGAACGGTCTCGACACATCTGCCGTGCTTCACGAGGTGAATTTGGTTGGTTTCAAGTGGAGCGAGCCATGACAGTGAATTTGGCACTCTGGATCGGCACAAGCGCCGCCATCGCGGCCTTGCTGGCCCTGTGGGCGATCGTGCGTCATCTGCAAGGCAAGGCGTGCGAGGTTCCGGCAACCTCCGATCTCTGGTCGGGGCGCAGCTATGCCTGTCCGGACTGCGGGACCGCGATGGAGGCCGGCTGGGTCATGCTCGGCAAGGGTGCGATCTGGTCATCGCGCGACAAGGGTCCACCCGGAACCTTTACTCATATCGGCAGTGCCCTGCCCAACACCATCAGCGTGTCGCTTCGACCGGCGGCCAATATGGCTTGGCGATGTTCGAGTTGCCGACTCCTGCTGATCGACCACGGCAAGCTCGTCAAACCGGCCGGCCGGGGCGGCATCGCCTAGGACAGAACCGGTTGCCGCGGGCCGCAACCACGGCGGATGCCTCGCCGACTTAGTCGATGATGTCGGTGATCTTCCAGTCCGTGCCCTGCAGCGTCATCCGCACATGGGTCGGCGAACGGCCCAAATCGCCGATGCGGATGAGAAAGCGGTTGTAGGACTCGAAAAAGGCGAAGTCGATCCCGCCGAGCAGGTAGGGTGGACTCTGGCCGGTGGCTCGCGTGACCGCGCCGCGCAGGGTGTCGCGCACCCAAGGCAGGGTGATCGCCTGCTCGAGCGCCGAGTCGCCGAGGCGGTCGACGTTTTGACGGATCCAACTCACGACGCTTTCGGGGTCGCCCGAGGGGAAGATGCCGTCGACATCCGCGGTCACCCGCGCCTTGTAATTGGCACGGATCGCCGGCAGGTCCACTATAGTGGAGAGCTGAGCCGTACCCTCTTGATTGATCGCCTCGTCGAGACGGAAGACCGTAAAGTAGGGCCAGATGCCGTAGCCGATCAGCGCGAACAGGATTAGGTATCCAAAGAGTCGCATGGTCTTCGGGTCTCAGGTGATGAAACGAACCGTGAATTCTACCCGCAAGCCTCTGCCCGGTATAATCCCGCGACCGGACAGACCGCATAGATGAGGCTATCCATGCCGATCGGGACTCGCGCTCGAGACTTTCCCCGTCCTCGGGCGGCCCTTCGCTCCGTTGCCGATGCGTTCTCACGTGCCGGATCCTCGCCGTGAGTGCAACCGACGGTCTGCGGACCTATCTGGTCGGCGGCGCTGTGCGCGACCGTCTGCTCGGGCGCGCGGTTGGCGAGCGCGATTTCGTCGTGGTCGGCGCGACACCCGATGATCTCCTTTCGCGCGGTTTCCAACAGGTCGGCAAGGACTTCCCGGTCTTTCTGCATCCACACACCAAGGACGAGTACGCCTTGGCGCGCACCGAGCGCAAGACTGCGCCCGGTTATCACGGCTTTGCGGTACACGCGGATCCGGAGATCACGCTCGAGGAGGACCTGCTGCGCCGCGATCTCACCATCAATGCGCTCGCCGAGGATTCGTCCGGGGTCCTGATCGACCCGTACGGAGGGCTTGCCGACCTCCAGGGGCGGGTTTTGCGGCATGTCTCCCCGGCCTTCGCGGAAGACCCGGTCCGGATCTTGCGTCTCGCTCGGTTCGCGGCCCGCTTCGACGACCTCGGCTTCCGTGTCGCGCCCGAGACCCTGGACCTGATGCGCGAGATGGTTGCGGCCGGCGAGGTCGATGCCTTGGTCCCCGAGCGCGTCTGGCAGGAGCTGGCACGCGCGCTCTGCGAGGACCGACCCTCGCGTTTCTTCGAGGTTCTGCGCGAGTGCGGCGCATTGGTGCGGCTGCTTCCCGAGGTCGATCGGCTTTGGGGCGTACCCCAACCGGTCAAATGGCACCCGGAGGTCGACACCGGCGTCCACGTCATGCTGGTGGTCGACATGGCCGCGCGGCTGTCTCCGGATCTTGGTGTGCGTTTCGCCGCACTCTGTCACGACCTCGGTAAGGGCACCACGCCGACCGAGATCTTGCCGAGCCACAGGGGTCACGAGGAACGCAGCGTCGATCTGCTTGAGGCTATATCCGAGCGTCTGCGTGTCCCCGTCCGCTTTCGCGAGCTTGCCCGCATCACGGCGCGCTATCACGGCCTCGTCCACAAGGTCGACGAGCTGCGCGCGACGACGATCCTCGATCTCCTGGAAGGCGCCGACGCCTTCCGCCGGCCGGAGCGCTTTCACCGGATGCTGACCGCCTGCGAGGCCGATTATCGGGGCCGCACCGGCTATGCCGAGCGCGACTATCCGCAGGGCGAGACCCTGCGTCGGCTGCAGGCCGCCGTCGCTGCCGTGGATGTCGGCGCCGTCGCCCGCACCGCACGCGAGCCGCGACTCATCCCGGAGCACATCCGCGCCGTGCGCGTCGCCGCCCTGAAGACGGCCATGCGCAACCGATGTCCCCGTTGACCATCAGGACCCCAGGCAACGACCGCACCGGCACTGGCGCCGAAGGCGTCGAACATCACCCCGTTGCTCCCCGACAACGCCGATGAAAGACTCGCCGCGCGACATCCTCGATGACTGTGACACGCATCTTCGCCCCTCGGTGATCACCCTTGGTCCCGCGGCGGAACGCATACTGGATCGTCTTCCCGAGCGGATCGCGATCCCCGCCGATTGCGGTCGATACCGCAACGGATCGACGCCAGGACATCAGGCGGCCGAAGCGCTGTTGCTGCGCCTGGACAGATGCGCCAGCACCCTGCTAATGATCGATCCATCGGATGACCGGGCGCGGCGCGATGCCGCGGTCTGGACCCAACACCCGGCCGCATCCGAGGTCTAGACGTGCAGTCGTCCACTTCCGCCGCTCCGACAGCCAGCGAGTTCCAGCCCAACTCGAAGATCCCGGGGACCACCCTCAACGCGCGTTTGACCTGATTCACGAACGACGCTGACAAGAAAAAATATAAGCCGCTGATGTTTAGATTATTTTTGCGGGGATCAATCCGCCCGGAAAAGCGCCTCCAACGCCTGCTGCCCCAGCGTGTCGTTCAGGCCATCCGTACAGATCAGAAGGGTGTCGCCCGGCGTCGATTCGCCCAGCCGCCAATGGATCGCGAAGTCTTCCTCGGCCTCGTCGGCGATGAGCTTTTGCTCCGAATTCCGATACAGCTGAACCACGAAGTGATCCGCGGCGATCTCCCCGAGAGACTCATCCGTCACGGGCCGTCACCGCCCGGGCTCGTCGACGACATAAGCTAAACCGCGCCCAGCGCGGTATGCGATGTTCTTGGATGGGATCGGCCCCGGCAGACTTGACGACCGTTAGAGCTGGCGCGGTTTAAAATACTAAAAAAATAAAATTCTAAACCGCGTCCCCCGCTAAGGGTCGTGGATGCACCAAACGTCGAGCTCACTCGAAAGTGCGCATCTCGCTCTGGACGCGGTTTAGATGCCGAAATCCGACTCAGGATACTGTTGGGGCTTATCGCCGTGCTCACTGATCAGACAGGGGTAATCCTCGTCGGATGCTGCCTCGAAGGGTTTCTTCCGGGTCCGGCTGATCTCGAAGATCCAACTGTCCCCGTAATCGAACAGATAAAACAATCTTCGATCTTTCGGCAGAGGGAATAGGCTTTCCAGCGTGGTTGTGACCAGTGTGTCGTCCGCCCGCCCATAATCGTCCTCGCCGTCGTAGCGAACGCGATCGCGGCTCCGAGGCGTTCGAGCCACGAAGAATCCATACAGGTGATCGTTATCGAACTCAACGGCCTGTTGGATGACGCCGTGTACATCCGCCAATGTCGATGCGGCGTCGAGGGCGACGGTCGCCCCCCAATCTTTTTCCGCCCAGCGTCCTGTGACGAGCTTGATGTGCATAGTCCAGAGCATGTGGTGACTCCCGGTGTGCCGGTCGAGTGTTTCTCCGACCGAGTCGCCCTATATTTTCCCGACCGTTGCCAACGAACCGCAGGCCGCTTTTGGTGGCTCAGCACCACCGAGCCGAGGAACTAGTGGCCGTAGCGTTCGACCTCATTGCGGGCATGTTCGGGCTCGTAGCGATCGAGCAGCTTGCCGGTGATGTCGTCGATCAGTTCGCGGACCTGCCGCTCCTGCTAGGCGTACTCGCGCTGTTAGAAGTCGATGGCTTACTTGGCCTTATCGAGCAGCGCCCGGACGGTCCGGCCTGCTCGGGACCAGAACAGGTCGCTTCTTCGTCGTGCTCAGGCAAGCGCGGCAGGTACTAGTGCCCGTTCCCCTGATCCAAGGTTCCATCCTCCATTTCGTCGATCAGATGCAGCAGTTCTTCAAGCTCCTCAGCGTTCAGGCCGAGTTTCCCCAGGATGTCTACCTCCGACTCGCCTTCGCCGAGTGCAAGGATCTCTTCGCGCAACTGCCGCGCGATCTCGTTCTGGTCGTCGGGGGGCGGCGCGTCCTCGTCCACGATCACCGGCGACGGGGGAGGCCGACGGGCTCGCTCGAGCACCGCGGGATCGGCAGTGGACATGAGCCAGAGCTTGAGCGGGCGACCGGATTGTGGATCCAGCGCCAGTGTGTGGTTGTACCCGGCGAGCACTTCATCCAGCGCAGCTCGGATTGGAACATCGCTCAGATCGATACGTACCGGCGTGGCGAAGCGGCGAGAGCGGACGATCTCGATGCCGGTGCTCTCGCCGATGGCGTCGAGCACCTCATCGAGCGGGGTGTCGTCGGCATAGAGGGAGATACTGCCCTCAGCCATGTCGTACTCGACCTCCAGCCCTTGTTCCCCGGCGATCGACGGGCCGAGCGTCAAAACTGCAGTAAACGCCGACGACAGCAGGATAGATCGCAGGCAGCGCTGAGCTGTCGGGCGGTGGCAGGTCACCATTTCGCGATACCTCGGTTGTCTTGGATTGGTCTCCCGCACCCATGAAGCAGCCAGACGGGATACGCCAAACTGTTGGTCCTCAGCCAGAGCTTACGAGACGTTCGGTCGACTCCGAAGGGGCCCATCCGGAACCACCTGCATGTGTCCGACCGAAGACGCCCGCATAACCCGCGGACCGGGTTTGAACGATCGGTTTCACCGATTGAGCCTGCCCGACGTTCTCGTGCAGCGAAGCACTCGCCAATCCATCGGAACAACCGATTTGACTGTGGCTGTGAGAGGCATACCGAAGTGCAGCGAAATCCATCATCCCCAGGCGCCGGCGCACTGCTGGGGTTCGCACGCTCACTCCAGCAGACATCCGGCCAGCGCCAAGCGCTGCGTCAGCGCGCCAAGCCGCACTAGCGGGGCGAACAAACATCAGGCGGTGATGATAACGAATCGGCAGCTCAGCGGCCTCAAGCAGCTTGTTGATCTTGATGTTTGCTGTTGCTTCCTTGGCGGCCACTGGGGTTCTCTCTCCCTCGGAATGATCAAAGGGCCAGTTTTGCTTTGGGTCGAGACGTCGATCACATCCGTCCCGGAGGCGAGTCTCCTTCGATCGCAGAGGTGATGCAAGCCGTTCAGATCGCGTCTCCGATAGGCTCGACGGTGAACACGTGAATCGCCTTCCCCTCGATCCGCCAGCGGATATTGCGGTCATACAGCCGGAGGCCGAAGTCCCGCCGCTCGGGGTAGCGCTCCATATAGCCAGGGCGCGGATCTTGGGCGAGGACCTGCTCGATCAGCGCGCGCAGGCGGAGCGTCCCGGTCGGATCGGCTTCGGCCATGCCTTGTAAAGCCTCTACGGAGAAGGCGACATCGGCGGCGACAATCTCGGGCGCGGTGGCGAAGCCACTTCGGGCTTCGGTGATGCTGTCCGCGTACGGCACATAGGGCTTGATGTCCAGGACCGGGGTGCCGTCCAGTAGATCGACGCCACGAACCTCGAGCGCGAGTCCGCGTCCATCTCTTTTGATTCCAATCTGCTCGACGGCGGAGATCCCGATGGGGTTCGGCCGATAGGGCGCGCGGCTCGCGAAGACGCCGACGCTCTCGCGGCCGCCGAGACGCGGCGGTCGCACCGTCGGGCTCCAGCCGGCGGTCAGACAGTTTTCGTGAAAGACGAAGAGGATCCAGACATGCGAGAAACCCTCGAGTCCCTTGAATGCCTCTTCTCGGGCGAAGTCGGGCAGCAGCTCGACGCGCGCCTCGGCTGCGGTCACCAATCCGGACTGACGCGGGATCCCGAACTTGTCGGTGTAGGGGGAGCGGATGTGGCCGATTGGTGCGAAGGCGAAGGACATGCGTTGGCCTGCTGGCTTTGGGTGGGTCCCATTATGCTGCAGAATGCCGCGAGCCTCCTGCCTGGAACGCATCCTGGAGCGCGCCGCTGCAGCGGGTATTCCCGAAATCACCCTAGCATCGAGTGTTCGGTTACTGGCTCTCAGCTGTCAGGTATCAGATATCAGCCCCCAGCCCCCAGCCGTGATCAGTCGCGGGTTAGGTTATTTCCGGAAGGCACTGCGACCCTTCAGAACAGAACATACAAGGGGCGACTTGAGTCGCCCCTACCGCATTCCGTGCTCGGTGAGCCCGGAAACCGCTTTTTCGGCCGACGCGATATCACGCGGAAGCGAAGCCATGATCGCAGCTGCTTACAGTGCAAACGCTGGATCACGCATAGGCAAGCTCTGCAGCTGACCGCTCACAGCTAATCGCTGGAGACAGGCGGCAGGCGGCCGGAAACCGGAAACTCTTCCCTCCCCGCGCTGTCACCGCTTTGTAACCCTCCGCGCATTCCCTTATCCTTCACGCGCTTTTCTGGCGCGAGGAGGGTCGCGCCTTGTGTCCAAACTCAAAAACAATCAGGGGCGCGACGATGACGAAGAAGGGTGCAAGACTGTTGGTGGGAGCGGTTGGGCTCGGGATGGCGTCGCTCGCACAGGCATACGACCTGCCCGCCGTAAATCTCGGGTTTACCAGTTTCTTGGACGGTGCGCCGCCGGCGGGGCCGGGCTGGTACGCTCAGCAGTACGTGCAGTTCTATCGCAAGGGGCGCCTCAAGGATGCGGGCGGCGGTGACCTGCGCCTGCCGACCGCACGCGGGCTCGAGAAGGCCGAGGTCGAGGCGAACATCGGTTTGACCCAGCTCCTCTATCAATCGGATCAGCCTCTGCTGCTCGGCGGCAAGTGGGGCCTGAATCTGATGTTGCCCTACGCCGGCTTCGATCTGGATCCTAAGGACAACTTTGCGATCTCGGCCAACGGCGGCAATCTGGGCGACCTCCTGATCGGGCCCTATCTGCAGTGGGACCCCATCATGGGCCCCAACGGACCCAAGTTCGTGCAGCGGGTCGAATTCCAGTTGATCTTCCCGACCGGATCCTATGACGCCAAGGATGCGCTAAACGTCGGCAGCAATTACTTCTCCTTCAACCCCTATTGGGCCGCAACGGCCTTCCTGGCGCCGAAATGGACGGCCTCATGGCGTCTGCACTATCTCTGGAACGCGGAGAACAACGATCCCTACAAACCGCTCGGCGCCAACGATACTCAAGCCGGTCAGGCCATCCATGCCAACTTCGCGAGTGCCTACGAGGTGCTCCCGAACCGTCTGCGCATCGGCATCAACGGCTATTTTCTCAAGCAGTTCACCGAGAGCAAGATCGACGGCAGAGGCGTGCGCGACAGCGAGGAGCAGGTCATCGGCATCGGACCCGGACTCGTCTACCACTTCTCCAAGCACGATCATCTCTTCGTGAACGCCTACTGGGAGACGGAGGCGGAGAATCGCCCCGAGGGCTCCAGGTTCAACCTGAGGTTCGTGCATCATTTTCATTGAGACCGGACCGCGTCCAGTCCGGCGTGCGCCGGGCCGAGTCTGATCGGCGCTGCCGGATTCTCGGGAGGTCGGACCCAACCGCCTCTCTCGCTCGACGACTGGCTCGCCGTCGAGCGGACCGCCACCGACCGACGCAGCGAATAGGTTGCCGGCGAGGTCCTTGCGATGGCCGGCGATACCGAGGAGAACAACCTGATCGTGCCCAACGTCGGTGCTGAGCTGCGCAACCAGCTCAAAGGTTAGGCGATTTCCGCAAACTTCCTTACCCGTAGGTTGTGCTGACGATAGGAAGCACAACTTGGGCCGACGGTTGGTTGTGCCTCGCACGGCTCGGCACAACCTACGCCCTTGGCATGAAGGTTTCCAGAATTCGCCTTAACCCTGCCGGGTCTACGCGAGCGACTCGGACGGATGCGTTGTCGGTCGGAAAACGGCTGTGTCGTTACCAAGTTGTGCGATATTAAGGGCTGTCTATACTGATCGACCGATCGACCCGTATCGCCATGGGCACGTCTCAGGGTGGTCGATGCCTGTTCGGCGGGCTCGCGTGGCCGGATCGGAATCGATTTCGTTGATGCGACCTCGGCGGGGCCGCCGTCGCGCAGCGTTGCAATATCGGCATCCAGGCGGATCGGTCTGGATCGATGGTAGACGCACCGGGCATGAGAGGCAGGGGTCTTGGGCTAGAGCCCCGCGACTCGGCTACGCCTCGGCGTCACCCACGACCATTGCAGTCCATCGCCGAACTAAGGATTTTTTGGCATCGAGCTACCAAAACGGGAAGCCAGCTCGCCCCATGGATCAGACTTCGGAACAATCGTTCGCGGACATGCCGGGGCCACGGCTCCTTGCCGATGTTCCTACGCGTGCGCCGCTCCTCGCAGCGCCGGATACGCCCATGTGCGAGGCGCTGCGACTGCTGAACAGGATGCCCGGTGGCGCCGCGGTTTGCGCCTTGGTGATCGTCGACGGCGACAAACCGCTGGGTATCCTGACCCCGCGCGACCTCTTGCCATGGCTCGTCGAGGGATCCGGGGATCCTGCCACGCCTCTGGCCGCGCTGATGCGTAGTCCCTTAATCGCCTTGCCCAAGGCATCGACCCTGGAATTCGCGGCCGACCACCTGGCTGCTGCGGGGGTCGGCTACCTTGGGGTGACCGAACCCGGGGGCAGCCTCACGGGGCTGGTGTCCCGGTCGGAGCTGCTTGCCGCCCTTGCCTCGCGCGTGGATCGGGACGGGCGCCCCGACCTCGCGGATCTTCCCGATCCCGGGCGCGCCGAGACCGTCGAGACACACCTGCGGCGTCTCAGGGACATCCTCGAGACCACCGTCGACTGGATCTGGGAGGTGGACGCCGAGGGACGCTATACCTTCGTCGCAGGGCGTGTCCGCGAGGTTCTGGGGTACGCGCCCGACTGGCTCATCGGGCGCACGGCCTTCGACCTGATGCCGCCCGCGGAGGCGCGCCGAGTCGGTGAAGCCTTCGCGGCGATCGCGGCAGCTGCGCGTCCCTTCCGGGACCTCGAGAACCAGTGTCTGCACCGCGACGGCAGCGTTCGGATCATGTCGACCAGCGGGGTGCCGCTCGTGGCGCCCAACGGCCTCCTGCTCGGATATCGCGGAATCGACCGGGATGTCACCGAGACGCATGCCGCCGCCCGCGCACTTCGCGACAGTGAGGAGCAGCTCCAGGCCATCTTCGACAATGCCAACGTGGGCATTGCGCTGCTCACCGGCTATCGGATCATCGAACGCGTCAATCGACGCCTCGCCGAGATTCTGGGCTACGACGGCCCGGAATCCATGCGCGGACTGAGCGTGCGCGCGCTGCACCTTTCGGAGGAACGCTTCGCCGCATTCGGCAAGCAGTACTACCTTTCGCTGCGGCACGGACAGCATCGACATATCGAGTACGAGCTGCGACGTCGCGACGGCAGCGCCGTCTGGTGTCTGCTGTCCGGTCAGGCCGTAGACGCCGTCTCGCCGGCGGATCTTGCCGGGGGTGTGATCTGGACCATCGACGATATCTCCGCGCGGAAGGCACGAGAGGCCGAGCTTGGCGCGCTCCATGCGCGCCTTGCCGAGGAGCATGTCCTCTTCAACGAGGGTCCGGCGATGGTCTTTCGCTGGCTGCCGCAGGCGGGCTGGCCGGTCGCGGAGTGCTCGCCGAATGTCCCGCGCCTGCTTGGCGTCAGCGTCGCCGATCTGATCAGCGGCCGAATTCTTTTCGCCGATCTGGTTCATCCGGAGGACCGCGAGCGGATCGGTTCCGAGGTTGCCCGGTATACCAGTGAAGGGGCCGAGCAATTCGAGCAGCAGTATCGCCTGCGCGGGCCCGAAGGCCAGTGGCTGCACTGTTACGACTTCACGCGGATCCTTCGTGCAGACGACGGCTCGATCCGGGCCTATCACGGTTATCTCGTCGACATCACGCATCAGCAACGCCGCGAGATGGAACTGCGTGCGCTGATGGACGGCATCCCGGATCCCATCTTCTTCAAGGATCACCAAGGGGTCTACCTGGACTGCAATCTGGCCTTCAGCGGATTCGTCGGCCGATCCCGCGAGGCCGTCATCGGGTGCTCCGACCTGGATCTCTTCAGTCCGGAGGTCGCCGAGCCCTTTCGAGCCGGGGATCGCGAGACCCTGGCCGCCGATACACTTGTTCGAGCCGAGGAGTGGGTCACGCGTTCGGACGGCAGGCGGCTCCTGTTCGACACGCTCAAGATCCCCTACCTGTGCCCGAGCAGCGACACCCTCGGGGTGCTCGGGATCAGTCGCGACATCACCGCGTACTACTGGCAGACCAAGGAGCTGGAGCGGGCGCAGTCGCTGGCCCGAGTCGGCAGCCTGAATCTGGATTTACCCAAGGGTCGCGCCCATTGGTCCGACAACTTCTACCGGATACTGGGTTTGGATGCCGACCGGGACTTGCCCGGCGACGACGCTCTGCTCTCGATGGTGCAACCCGACGACCGGCGGAGCGTCGAGGCGACCCTGGTCGCCTTGCGCAGCGGCGAGGCCGGCAGCGTGGAGCTCGATTACCGAATCCGGCGGCCGGACGGCGAGATCCGCTGGCTGACCAGTCGCCGCGAGCTGACCCGCGACGCGCAGGGCCGCCCGGTGCGCATCGACGGGGTTGTCCAGGACGTGACCGAGCAACACCTTGCTCGCCAGGCCCTGGCGGCGAGCGAGGCCCGCTATCGAACCCTCTTCGAGCATGCGGCCCAGCCTTTGGTCCTGATCGACGGCGACGGCCTGATCGCCGCGGCAAATCAGGCGGTCTACGATCTGCTTGGTTATCCGGGATCCGGAACCCTCGTCGGCGCCTCGCCCGCCGCGCTCTCTCCGCGGCTCCAGCCGGACGGCGAGGTATCCGCCGCCAAAGCGGAGCGGATGATCAGGTGCGCCAGGGAGCGAGGCGTTCAGCGCTTTGAATGGGAGCACCTGAGGCGTGACGGGTCCGGGGTTCCGGTCGAGGTGACCCTCAACCCGATCGAGCTCGAGGGGCGACAAGTGCTGCTGGGCACACTCTACGACTTGCGGGACCGGCTGCGGGCCGAGGACTGGGAGCGACGCGCCTCCACGGTGTTTACCGCGACCAGCGAGGGCATCCTCATCACCGACCCGGAGGGCCGCATCCTCGCCGTCAACCCCGCCTTCACGACCATCACCGGATACGCCGAGGACGAGGTCCGCGGGCGCCGTCCCAACCTCCTGCAGTCCGGTCGTCAGGACCAGGTGTTTTACCGGGCGATGTGGCACGCGCTCATCGAGACCGGCCACTGGCAGGGGCAGCTCGGGAACCGCCGCAAGAACGGCGAGTTGTTCACCGAGTGGCTCAGCATCAGCGCCATTCGCAACTCCGCGGGGCAGATCCAGAGCTACATCGGTATCTTCAGCGACATCACCAAGGCACAGCGCTACGCCGAGGAGATCGAGCACCTTACCCACCACGATCTGCTGACCGATCTTCCCAACGCCACGCTGTTTCGCGCGCGCCTGGACCAGACCATGCGTACGGCGCGCGCCGACGGACGGCAGGTCGCGGTGATGGCCATCAATCTGGACGGCTTCAAGCATGTGGTGAGCGCCTACGGCCATGCGCTTGCCGACGGGGTGCTGGTGGAGGCCGCGCGTGCGCTGAAGGGCGCGCTCCCGAACGATGCCGTGCTGGCACGTCTCGGGGGAGACACCTTCGTCATCGGTATCGCGACGCCGCCGGGTGCGGAATCGGTCAGCGAGCACGTGGCGCGCATCCAGTCGGTGTTGCGCCGGGACATTCGCGTCGAGGGTGTCGGCAACCTCAACATGGGTAGCGGCGTGGGCGTCGCGCTTTGTCCCTCGGATTCCTGCGATGCCGCCGAAATGATCCAGTTCGCGGATTCGGCCTTGAACACCGCCAAAGCCGCGGGCCCCGGCACTTGCTCTTTTTTCCGTTCGGAGATGACCGAGGTTGCCGGCCAGCGCCTGCGTTTGGCGCAGGACCTGCGAGGCGCCCTGGCGAAGGGTGAGCTCGTCTTGTATCTCCAGCCCAAGCTGGATCTCTCCAACGGGAGGCCTGCGGGAGCCGAGGCACTGATTCGCTGGCAGACTCCGGATGGCCGGCTGCGACTCCCCCAGGAGTTCATGCCGCTGGTGGAGAGCGGCGATCTGCTCTGGCCGGTCGGACGTCGGGTCATCCAGGAGGCGGCCCGAATCATTGCCCTCTGGAAGACGGATGGCGTGACCCCGGTGCCGATCGCCGTCAATATCTCCAGCGCAATGATCGGCAGCGGACAGTTGGTGGATGCCATCGCCGAGGCTGCGCAGGCGTACGGGATCGATCCTGGCCTACTCGAGATCGAGGTTCTCGAGAACGTGCTCATCAATGACCCCGAGCATGCACGCGCCGAGATCGCTGCGGTGCGTGCCCTAGGCGTCGCGGTGGTCCTCGACGACTTCGGAACCGGCTATTCCAGCCTTGCCTATCTGAAACGCTTTCACTTCGATTCACTCAAGATCGACCGCTCCTTCATCGATGGCCTCGGGCAAGACTCGGATAACACGGCGATCGTGCGCTCGACCATCTCCATGGCGCATCATCTCGGGATCCGGGTCGTGGGCGAGGGTGTCGAGTCTGCGGATCAGCTCGTGCAGCTCTCCAACCTGGGTTGCGACCTGGCCCAAGGTTTTCTGCTCGGGAGGCCGATGCCGCCGGCCGAGCTGACCGAGATGCTGCGTACGGGCTCCCTGCCGATTGCCGGCGTGCGGGTTCAGGAGCTGCTGGCCCGCCGTGCGCTCGTTGTGGAGGACGACCCCGTGCAGCAGGCGTTGCTCGTGCGCTACTTTCGCCGGATCGGATGGCGGGTGACCTCGGTGGCAAGCGCCGAGGAGGCGGATGCTCAGCTTGAACAGGACGATTTCCACCTGTTGCTCGTCGATTACAGACTGCCGGGAGAGAACGGCATCGACCTGCTCAGTCGTGCCCGCGAGTCTCACCCTGAAGTGGTTAGGGTCTTGATCTCCGGGTGCGACGACCCGCTGGTCATCGCCGAGGGCATCAACGTCGGCGGCATCTTTCGCTATCTACGCAAACCCTGCTCGGAGAAACAGTTGGTGGAGCTGTGCGAAGCGGGTTTCGCCTTGGCGAAGCTCTTGCGCCAGGCTGGCCCTTTGGTGGCGAGGCGGGTTAGGTCAACCTGATGGACGCCACGACTGCGTTTGGTCGGAGACGAAGCTGGCCACATCCGCTGCGAGGTCTCGGAGCAGCGCGTCCGGGATCGTCTCCGCGCCTTGCGACAGGGCGAGCGCGCGCATGAGCAGACCGGCTTCTTCTTGGGTCAGAATACCTTTGGGCAGGGCCTCGCTGTAGAGCCAGATCCCCGCTTGTTGGGGTGTCGGCGGGGTCTCTTGTTCGGCACGCACGGCGGCGCAGGCGAGAAGTGCGCCGAGCAGCAGGTCCATGGCCGGGGCGGGGCAGGCCTGTTGGATCAGGACCTCGGCGCCGCGGAGCTTCTCCCGCGCCCGGGACAAGAGCCGGGGCTCTTGCGGGCTGAGCTGCTCTCCCGTTGCCTCGACGAGCGGCCGAGCCCGCGCGATCGGAGATGCGTCCCCGAGCCGCCGTAGTCCGCTCAGCGTCCGTGGGTCGATGAGTGCCACCGGAACCTGACCGGAGATCGCGGCCGCAAGCCGATCGGCCTCGGCGTCGACCCGATCCAGGACCACCAGCAGTCCGCCGCCGGAGCCGAGGATGCGCTCGATGCGAGTACCGAATGCGTTCTGGACGGCCTCGATGGCATGGCGGATCGACTCCTCCATCTCGGCATCTCGCGTTGCATCGGCGAGCGGGATGGGCTCTCCTCGCTCCACCAGTGTGCCGTCGGTCTGCGCGTCGTCGCTCGGCTTCGGCTCACCGGCGCTCGAGTCGATGTCCGGACTCGCCGTCAGGTCCGTGGCGGCTTGTTCGGCTGTCGTCGTTTCGGACAACACTTGCTCAACCGGCTCGCCCGGCGCCTCGTTGGCTGTTTTCGGCACTCCCGGCAATCCGGCGAGATCCTCCGCAAGCACCTCCACCAGCTTGCGCGAGACCCCGACGACATCTTCCGTGGCGTCTTGGTCGACCACGTTGTCGAAGAGGTTGCGCTTGCCCTGGACCAGCTCCAGGACACGACACTCGTAGGACTCGGCGGCGACCAGCAGGAGGATCTGAACCTTGCGGGTCTGCCCCAGACGGTGGACCCTGGCGATGCGCTGATCCAGCACCGCCGGGTTCCAGGGAATGTCCAGATTGACCAAGACCGAGGCCGTCTGCAGATTGAGCCCGACCCCGCCGGCATCGGTCGAGATGAAGACCTGACAGGCGTCGTCTTCATTGAAGCGATCGATCAGCTCGCCGCGTTTGGCCGTCGGCACACCGCCATGCAGGCGGATGCAGCCGAGTCTCAGTGCGCGCACGCGCTCCTCGACCATGCGTGTCATCTGCTCCCATTGGGAGAAGACCACGGCCTTGAGTCCGGATTGCAGACAGAGCTCGTCGAGCAGACTCGCCAGCTCGTCGAGCTTGGGCGATCCCACGGTCTCTTTGTCGACCAGACCGGCGGCGTCGCAGGCCATGCGTGCTTGCTGCAGATGTGCCATGAGGCGGTTCGACTCGCCCGGTGTCAGGGGACGACGCTTGGCAATCTGCGCCAGAATCCCGGCTGCCTGAATGCCGGCATCGTGCAGCTCTTGCTGGCAGGCGTCGAGCGGGATGTCCAGGCGGCTCTCGATGCGATCCGGGAGCTGATCGCGCACCAGTTGGCGGTCGCGGCGCAGCATGACGGGCGCGAGTCGACGCCGCAGCTCGGAGAGGTTGCGGTAGCCGAGCACCTTGCCGCGCTCGTCCGTGACGTGGAAGTCCACCAGATAACGCCACAGCGGGCCGAGCACCTTCTGGTCGATCACCTGCATCAGGCTGTAGAGATCTTCGAGGCGGTTCTCGAGCGGCGTGCCGGTCAAGACGAAGGCGTAGCGCGAGGGGATGCGTTTGACGGCTGCGGCGATCTTGGTGCGCCAGTTCTTGATACGCTGCGCCTCGTCCAGGATCACCAGGTCCGGGCGGAGGGTCTCCGCGATGACACTGCCGTCGCGCAGGATCAGCTCGTAGTTGACGATCAGGAAGCCGCTGCTGCCTGGGTATTGCGCGGCCCGCGCGGCGGCCGGTCCCTGGATCACCCGCGCCTCCTGCCCCGTAAACTTGCGGATCTCGCGCGCCCACTGTTGCTTGAGCGAGGCCGGGCAGATCACCAGGATGCGTTCGACCTCGGCATGGCGATGCAGCCAGGCGGCCGCCGAAATGGCTTGGAGCGTCTTGCCGAGACCCATGTCGTCGGCCAGCAGCGCACGCCCGTTGGCGGCGAGAAAGGCCACGCCCTCGACTTGGTAGGGATAGAGCCGCGCGGTTACGCCCGGCAGGCGCCCGCCCGAGGCGCGGATCGCCTCGCCGATGTCGCGTGCACGTTGCCGCTGGGCGGCTTGCTCGGCCAGGCGGCGGGCGAAGCCGAGGGCGTCTTCACCCAGATCGATGTCCGCCCGCCCGGCCAAGGCATCGGCCAGGCGCAGAAAATCTTCGGGCAGACGTCTACGGTAGGCGCCCGCGTCGTCGAAATGCGCATCCAGCAGCGCGACCAGCTCGGGATCGAGCGAGTCGTCCGGACGTTGCATCGCCCGATGCAGACGGATCTGGGGTGCGGGGTCGCCCTCCCAATCCAGATAAACGAAGGGCGAGGGCGGTCCGAGCGCCTGCAGACGCTTGGCGTCGCGGCGTTTGGCGATGCGGTGCAGCACCGCCTCGATGTGCTTGCAGGTCCCCAGTTGATTGGTCGCGAAATCCGGGCAGGTGCAATAGTTGGCGCGGCGCTCCAGCGACCGGATATGCACCCGGTAGCTGACCGGGACATGGGTGGAGGAGACGAGCGATCGCGCGCTCCAGGCCCCGTAGGCCGGATCGCCCGAGAGGTGCTCGACCCGGACCTCGGTCCGTCCGCGCTTGATGCGCTCGTCGATGGCGCCTTCCACCGCGCCGAGCAGCTCGCCCTCGGCCGCACCGCGTGCCGAGCGAGCAAAGAGCGCGGCGAGTGCATGGACGCAGGGTTGGTTCGGAGGCGTGCCGCAGTCGCAGAGACAGACCAGATTGCCGTCGCCGTCATAGGACAGCTCGAGCGCGACGATCTCTTCATCCTCTTCGTCCTCGACGTCGGCACGCAGGTAGACGCCGTCCAGCTCCAACTCGGCGACGCGGTTGTCTTTGTAATGGCGCAAGCCGGCGCGCACCAGCTCGGCGGTGGCTAGGGCGTGGAGCTGGTCGTGATCGAGGCTGAAGGGGTCGAGGTCGTGCGTCTGGTCTCGGCCGGCGTGCATGGGGCGGTGCTTCCCGTTTGTTGGTCGGTGGCCATGTTAAACCGCGTCCGGTCGGGAATGCGCTGTTTTCGCGTTGAGGCGATGTCGGGTGAAGGTGCCGGGGTTGCAGCGAACGCGGTTTAAGGCGATTTCCGCGAAATTCCATACCGTAGGTTGTGCTGACGATAGGAAGCACAACTTGCGCCGACGTTTGGTTGTGCCTCGCACGGCTCGGCACAACCTACGCCACTGGTATAAGGGTTCCCGGAATTCGCCTAAGTTTTTGCAGCGGCTATCAAAGAAAGACCAGGATGGTCAGATAGTGGCTGATGCTGCCCGCGAGCACGAAGAGGTGCCAGACGCCGTGTGACCAGGAGAAACGGCTGTCGAGTGCGTAGAAGACGACGCCGAAGGTGTAGAAGAGACCGCCGGTAACGAGACCCCATACGCCTGCCGGCGGTAGGGTTGCGACCAGCGGCTCGAGCGCGAGGAGGATGAGCCAGCCCATCGTCAGGTAGAGGATCATCGGCAGAACCCGCCGCCGCCGATGCGGGATACTGTCGATCAGGATGCCGATGCCGGCGAGGGTCCAGATGGCCCCGAACATCCACCAGCCCGTCTGCCCCTTCAGCACCAGCAGGCTGAACGGGGTATAGGTGCCGGCGATCAGCAGATAGATGGCCACATGGTCGAGGACCTTGAAGACCTGTTTCGCACGTCCCTGCAGGCTGTGATAGAGGGTCGAGAAGAGGTACAGCAGAAACAGCGTGACCCCGTAGATGCTGAAGCTGACGATGCGCAGCGCACCGCCCTGCATCCCGGCGACGGTCACGAGCGTGGCGACGCCGATCAGCGCGAGGACCGCACCGACCAGGTGGGAGATGCTGTTGAAGCGTTCGCCTGCATACATCGGATGCGATTCCTCGCGCGATCAATTCCCGGCGATGCGTTGTCCGTCGGCGAGCCAGTGGCGCAGTCGGTTCGAGTCGCCCACGGGCGTGAGCTTGCCGACCGCATCCAGGAAGACGACATAGAGTCGACGTCCGTTGATCCGGGTTTGCATCACCAGGCAATGGCCGGACTCGTTGATGAACCCGGTCTTGCTCACCTCGACATGCCATTCCGGGTTGCGCACCAACGGATTGGTGTTGCGATACGCCAAGGTGCTCTTGTCGGCGAAGGGGTGCACCGTCATCTCGCCGCGCGAGGTGGTCTCGCGGATCAAGGGGTACCGGGCGGACGCGCGGACCATCTTGACCAGGTCCTCGGCCGTGGAGCGGTTGCGGTTGTCCAGCCCGCTGCTGTCGGCAAAGGAGGTGTCGTGCATCCCGAGTGCTTGGGCCTTGCGGTTCATGGCCGCGACGAATTGCGGCGTTCCGCCCGGCGAGGTCCGAGCGAGGGCGGCGGCGGCGCGGTTGTCCGAGGACATGAGCGCGACCATCAGCATCTCGCGGCGCGACAAGGTCGCTTGGCCGATCCGCAGGCGCGAGCGGCTGTGGCGCAGGGTGTCGCGATCGGCCTCGTTGATGGTGATGGGCGCATCCAGAGAGACGCCGGAGTCCAAAACCACCATCGCCGTCATCAGCTTTGTCACGGAGGCGATGGGTTTGACCTCGCGGGTGTTTTTGCCGTAGATCCGGTTGCCCTGCTCGTCCACGATCAGTGCGCTCGCGGAATTGATCTTCGGACCGGAGGTACCGGAGCCCTGTTGCTGACTCGCGGCGAAGGCATCGCTGCAGAGGATCAGACCGGCGAGCATCAGCGCCGACAAAAGTATCCGGCCGATATCTTTGAACACGTGACCCTGCCGGGGCGGCAGATAGAGCGTGTTGAGTAGGTTGGTCGGCGACAACGGCGATGGGGGCATCAGAGGGACATCTCGGCGATAATGAGTGGTGTGTGAACCCTATCCGGCATGAGGGCATGACATGCGCCTTTCCCGCCGGGTCGCCGGCCTCGTATGAGTCCGAGTCAGCGGCGGGCAGCGTTCACGTGAGTCGACTGAGGGCCAGTGGCGGTTGGCCATCCGGAGTCGGCGAGAATTATTGCACAGGATCGGGTAATCGCCCGAGCCGAAAGGGGCCGGCCCGGATCGGGCTGCCGGCGGCGCGAGGCTCGCGGGCGTCACTGTTTCGTCGGATATTCGGGATCAAGGTGCTGATGCGTAATCCCTGGACACATTGGTCGGATCGCTGGCGCGGATTGCGCGACGCGTTGCTCGAGCCGCGGGTCGACGATGCAAGCCTCGGCGCGGCCTTGCGCGAGGCCCGCGCGCGGCACCCGCTCCCGGTAGTGTGGCTGATCGGCAAGACTCAGTCCGGCAAGACCTCCATCATTCGGGCGCTGACCGGGAGCGGACTGGCCGAGATCGGCAACGGGTTCCAACCCTGTACGGCGACCACGCGGCTCTACGACTTTCCGACGGACGCACCCCTGGTACGTTTTCTCGATACCCGCGGACTCGGGGAGGTCGCCTATGACGCGAGCGCCGACATCCACTACTGCGAGTCGCAGGCGCACCTCCTGTTGGCTGTGATGAAGGCGACCGACATCCGCCAGGACGCTGTCTTGGAGGTGCTGCGGCAGGTGCGCGGACGCCACCCGGAATGGCCCTTGGTGATTGCGCAAACCGGGCTGCACGATGCCTACCCGCCGGACGGCGAGCATCCTTTGCCCTATCCCTTCGAGGACGAGGATTGGCCGGAGTCCGTCTCGGTCGATCTTGCCCGTGCGTTGCGGGCGCAACGCGATCGACTCGGCGCTCTGCCGGGCGAGATCCCGGTGCGTTGGGTGCCGATCGATCTCACCCTCCCGCAAGACGGATTCGATCCGCCGGACTACGGCCTGGATGCCTTGTGGCAGGCGATCGACGGGGTCTCCTCGCTGCGCCTTCAAGCCCTGCTGCGCAGCGATGCCGGGGTGCGCGACGCCTATGCCCGATCCGCCCATCCGCACATCGTCGGCTATGCGATTGCCGCGGCCGGTGTCGGTGCGCTTCCCCTGGTAGATCTGGTCGGTGTGCCGGCGATCCAGGCCAAGATGCTGCAAAGTCTCGCCGCGCTCTACGGCCAGGATTGGGATCGCCGCGCCATCCTCGAGTTTTTGGGTCTGCTCGGAACCGGCATTGGTGTGGCCTATGCCGCGCGCAGCGCCGGCCGTGCGGTGGTCAAGCTGATCCCGGTGTGGGGCCAAACGGCCGGCGCCGTCTGGGGCGCGACCGCTAGCGGTGCGACGACCTATGCGCTCGGCAAGGCCGCCGGGTTTCACTTCAATCGCCGCCGCCGGGGTCTGCCCGCGGATGCAGAGGGGTTGCGCCGCACCTTCGCCGAAGGGTTCGACAGCGGCGCTACCTTGCTCAAAGACCTGGTGAAGTCGGATCGGCCATGAACAAACTCCTGAGCCGCATCGATCGTATGCGCCTCCTTGCTCTTGTGCTGTGGGCGGTTCCCGTCACGGCGCTTCTGCCGCTGGGTCTGCTCTGGCTGTGGCAGGTCGAGGCGATGCGCTACTGGCTGGTCGCTCTCGTCCTCTTCAGTGCGGCCGGGTATGGCCTGCAGGCTTGGCTGCATCGGCACGAGCGCCGGTTGCTCCTCGCCGCGGAGACCGAGCCGGATCCCGACTGGCCGCCTGCGGCCGACGGCGCTTGGGCGCTGGTCGAGGATCTGGCCGCGCAGACCAAACCCGAGGACTGGCCGATCGGCGAGGGCGACCGGCTCGGGGTCTTGGGCCAACAAACGCTTGAACGTGTCGCTCGGCATTTCCATCCGGACGTCGACGAGCCCTTGTTGGAGTTGACGGTGCCGCACACGCTCCTGATCGTCGAGCGGGCGAGCCGCGATCTGCGCGAGACCATCACGGACCACATCCCCTTCAGCCACCGGCTCACGGTGGGCTCGCTGATGCGCGCCTATCGCTGGAAGCCCTTTGCGGATCGCTTGCTGGGGCTCTATCGCGCCGGACAGTGGGTCGTGAATCCGGCCAATGCCTTCCTCACCGAGGCATTGGCCCAACTGCGCGGTCGCGGCTATGCCTTGGCGCAGGACGAGCTCTACGGCTGGATCCTGAGGGAGTACGTGCGCAAGGTTGGCGCCTATGCGATCGAGCTCTACAGCGGTCGGCTCCTGCTGACCGACGCTTCTCCCGAGGCTCGGCTCACCGCGACATCCGCGCGTGATCTGCGCGCGTCCGACGCGTTCGACGAGCCGCCCGGAGAACCCTTGCGGATCCTCGTCTTGGGTCGTTCCAACGCCGGTAAGTCCAGTCTGATCAACGCCCTGTTCGGCCAACTGCGCGTGGCGACCGATCTGCTTCCCGACACGACGAAGATGCTCACACCCTATCGCTTGGCGCGGGAAGGTCTCGATCTCGCATTGATCTACGACACACCGGGTTCCGACGCGATGGACGAGCAGACCCTGCGCACGGCGGCAGGCGACGCCGATATGATCCTCTGGGTCAGTGCCGCCGATCGCCCCGACCGTCACGCCGATCGCGAGACACTGGACAGCCTGCGGGCCGCCTTCGCCGAGCGCTTGACCCGCCGTCCGCCGCCGGTGCTCGTCGTGCTCAGCCATATCGATCGGCTGCGCCCGGTCCGCGAGTGGTTGCCGCCCTATGACCTGGCGCAGCCTAAGAGCCTGAAGGCCGAGAGCATCCTCGCCGCCGTGGAGGTGGTCGCGGCCGATCTCGCGATCCCGATCGCGAGCGTCATCCCGGTCTGTCTCGGCGGCGGGCGGGTCTACAACGTCGAGGATGTGCTCTGGGCGGCCATCCTCGAGCGGCTGGACGCCGCCCAACGCTCGCGTCTGCTGCGCTGCCAAGACGCGCGCAAACGCGAGGAGAACTGGTCGTTGGTGCGCAGACAATTGGCCAACGCCGGGCGTTTCCTGCTCGAGCTGCCCAATCGAAGCACGGGCGGGCGCAATCGACGATAGGTGTTTCGCGGGATACGGCTGGCATCTTCCCGTTGCAAACCGAAACATTTCGGACGACCCGAAACCGTAGGTGGTCCTGACGGAAGGAAGCACAACTTCCGTCGGCGGTTGGTTGTGCCTCGCACGGCTCGGCACAACCTACGGCCTGTCGGTAGGACGCACGAAAGGAGGGGTCGGATGCCGGATGCCGGATGCCGGTAGGTCCTTTTCCGGAGATCCCCGAACCCCGAACCCCGAAC
>NZ_JBBWVD010000056.1:0-22258 GCF_041903745.1 Thiocapsa sp. C2-2m
GGGACTCTCCACAAGCGTGTGCTTGGCGGCTCACGCTGCGGAGTGTCCCCGATGGACTCCCGGAAATGTCAAACTGCTACTGTCACCCCGGCAAAGCCGGGGGATTACCCGTTTTATTTAGACTCCGCAGTATACACCGAACGGTATTCATGCCGTCGGTGATCTCCCCATTCAGCACCCAAAGAGGCCGCGCTCGCCGAGGTCGCGCTCCTGAACCAATCGCGCTGCGGGATGACGCTGAGAGCAGGTCGGACTGAAGTCCGACCCACAGGGGGCCGACCTTAAGTTGAGCGTTATTTGAACCTGAACCTGGCCCCTTTTCCCGCCAGGAAGCGCAACACCGCCGGCGCTGGGTTGTGCCTCGCAAGCTCGGCACAACCTACGCACTGCTCGTCTTCCCGGATCCGGCGCCGCGTCTTCCCGGATCCGGCGCCGCGCATCCTCTATGCCCAGGCCGATCTCGACCGCCGTCGGTTGCGCTGACGGGTCTTGATCGTTATCGCGGCCGGTGGCGCGCGAACGGCCTTGATCATCCTGTCGTCCAGGCCTCTTGGATTCCCCGACCGGACGCGAGACTCCGGCCCGGGTACGCCGACTTTAGTCGGCACCTCGGGTACGCCGACTTTAGTCGGCACCTCGGGGAGAGTTGGGGGCGGCGGACTTCAGCTCGCCACGCGGGCGTGCTCGGGCGACTGAAGTCACCCGTCCCGGGGGGCCGGATGAATCCGGCGTACCCGGGCGGTCGCGGTCGGAGTGATGAACAAGGCCCGCCGACGATAGGAAGCGCAACCCCGCCGCCGGTGCGTCGTGCCTCGCAAGCTCGGCACAACCGACCTACAACTCACGGCTCCGAGCCCGTTGCCGGCTCACAGCGTAGCCCGACCCGCAGCACCCCAGCAACGGCGCACGGCACGACGGCCCTCGTCACGCATTGCCGACGCTCCCTCGCCGCTATACGCTCTTTGCATGTACCGCCCCATCGACCCCAAGATCGACTGCGTCTTCAAAACCCTGTTCGGGTCCGACGACCGGCGCGATCTGCTCATCCACCTCCTCAACGCCTTGCTCGCGGAGGATCTCGAAGCACCCGTCGCCGAGGTCGATATCCTCAACCCCTACAACGAGCGCGAGACCCTCGACGACAAGCTCACCATCGTCGACGTCAAAGCCCGCGACACGGCCCGCCGGATGTTTCAGGTGGAGATCCAGCTCCTGGTCTTCCCCCAATATCTGGCCCCAAGCATCCTCTATGCCTGGGCCGATCTCTACAGCCAGCAACTGCACAGCGGCCAGGATTACGACGCGCTCCGGCCGACCTATGCGATCTGGATCCTCGATCAAACCCTCTTTGTCGAGCGACCGGAGTATGCTCATCGGTATTCTCTGCGCGACGACCAGGGGCGCCGGCTCGTCGACCACGGGGTCATCCGGCTCTTCGAGTTGACCAAATTCCAGGTCGCGCAGGTCGAAACAGAGGCCGAACGTTGGCTAAACTTCCTCAAGGACGGTGAACACCTCAATCCCGAGCATCTCCCCGAGTGGATGCAGCATCCCATCATGAGGCAGGCCATGAGCATCTTGAGCCGCTTTTCCGAAAAAGAGCGCGACTATCATCGCTATCAGTCCCGGCAGGAGGCGCTGCGCGTGCAACGCACGATTCAGCGCGTGCTGGACGAGGCACGCGCAGCCACGGAAGCCGCGCGCGCGAACGAGCAAGCCGCGCGCGCAGCCACGGAAGCCGAGCGCCAAGCCAAGGAAGCCGAGCGCCAAGCCAAGGAAGCCGAGCGCCAAGCCAAGGAAGCCGCACGCGCCGGGGAGCAGGCCGCGCGCGAGGGCGAGCAGGCCGCGCTCGCCGAGGTCGCACGCCTCAAGGCGCTCCTGCAGCAGCAGACCGACCGCTGAGGCCCTGTCGGCACCCGGGCGCGCGGTATGTGGGTCGGGCTTCAGCCCGACAATCCCGCCGAGAGCAGCAGCACAGCAGAGTCAGACTCAAGTTCGACCCACAGCGCGATCCGCAACCCGTCCGTCTTCATCCGATCGCCCGCCCCGCCCGAGCGACAAGAATCGGCCCCCGACCCTGCCCCATTTCGTCACTTTCTGACACGCAGCGTCTAAATCGAGGGGCGTGTCGCCTTGTCGGGCGGGTGCCCCGGACCGCGCTCGGCCGATCACGCCCAAGCCTCCTCCCGCCGACAACCGCCCGTCGATTGACTCGGCCTTGAGCGCCAAATGCCGGATCACCCTGCGGTCACAAGGATTTCAACGCCTTGGGGAAAGGCTGCGGTTCAGGAAAGCGTGATGCCCGTCACGACGTTCGATCTGTGTTTACTTTAGCCCCGTGCGCGGCGTCTCAGCGCGCCATTCCCGCCGTCACCGAAGCCCGGCGACTGGCCCGAATGATGCTGTATCAAGGTCGGGACACCCAGGGATGCGACGCAAGAACACTGGCAGTACCCAACCGCCGGGATCGCCCGGATCATCACATCGACACGAGAGTACAGACATGAAAAAGATTCAACAAGGTTTCACATTGATCGAGCTGATGATCGTTGTGGCGATCATTGGTATTTTGGCGGCGATTGCGTTGCCGGCGTATCAGGACTATACGATTCGCGCCAAAATGTCAGAGTGTATTGGCGTTGCTGGAGCGTGCAAAACCGCCGTTACGGAGTTCTATACATCAATGGCGCGCATGCCGGGTACTGCCGGTAGTGCAGGATGTGCAGAGAGCACAACAGCTTTTTGTGGCGCTGCTAGCGTTAACGCAGGCACGGTGACGGTTGCAACAGATGCTGACATTGGAATTGCATCATGCAATATCGTTCTCGTTCCCACCGTTGACGCAGGAAATCTAGCGATCACTTCTTGGTCGGGGACGACTAGCACTTGTGACGATAAATATATGCCGGCATCGTTCCGGTAGACGAAGCTTTATTTTTTGAGCAGGGATGTCTGGCATGCTGCTCGTCAAAGCACATGCCACACGCCCTGCAATTAACCTTGTATAGCGTATCGAACGGGGTTTCCGTAATCCTTCGCCCAGATCAAGTTTCGGAAGCAAAACCACATGCAAAGCAGAATTTATTGAAAATATACGGGGAAAGAAATTGAATGACCATAATTTCAGGATCGCTATCAATAGTCTTGTAAAAAACCCCACCACCAGGGGTTTTTCTTTTATAGTCTTAATGATTTCACTCGCTCTTGGCTGCGCTGCGCTCTATTTCATCTATCGTATCGGCTTTCCTGCTCCTTGGACATTTGACGATAAATTCAGTTTAAGTGGCCTGGCAGAGGTTTCCGATTTTCAATCTGCGCTTTCTTACGTCATCGGCAACAACACCGGACCGACCGGGCGTCCTGTTGCGATGCTCAGCTTTCTCATCAATGTTGACGATTGGAACCTGAATCCGGCTGGTTTCCGCCAAATCAATACGCTGATCCATCTCGTCAACGTCGCTTTGGTTGCATCTATTGCTTGGCTGATTGCAAGACAGGTTCCGGCGTTAGCGGCGCGAGCAGCCGGTTTTGCGCTGGTGCTGGCGCTGTTGTGGGGAGCGCATCCTTTCCTGGCGTCTTCCGTGCTTTCAGCCGTCCAGCGGATGACTTTGCTATCGGGCTTTTTTGTCTTGCTTGGCCTTCTCGGTTATCTGCTCGGGCGCCGCTGGGCTGAGTCCAACCCGCGTGCAGGGATTTTAACCATGCTCGGGGCAGTCGCCGTCTGCACCCTGCTGGCGGGTTTCTCCAAGGAAAACGGCTTTCTACTGCCATCATTCATTGGCCTGATCGAAGTTCTGATCCTGGCGCGTTGGCGTCCCCTGACACGTCTTGACTGGCAATGGGTCGGTCATCTGCTGCTCTGGACGCCTATCGTCGCCTTCGCGCTCTATGTGTTCTGGCATTGGCCGGGTATCTCCGGAACGCAGGATTATCGTCGTGACTTCACCTGGGATCAGCGTCTTTGGTCACAGGCATTGATCCTTCTCGACTATGTCCGTCAGACCTTCATCCCTGACATCCGTGTCCTCGGCCCCTTCCAGGATGATCCCGACAAGCTAACCGGTCTGACTCTTTGGTCTGGCTTGGCGGCTCTATTTTGGATCGCTGCTTTGGCTGCTGCCATCTGGAAACGCAAGAGTCAGCCACTGCTGCTGTTCGGCTTGAGTTGGTTCCTCATCGGTCATCTAGTGGAATCGAGCTTCATCCAGCTCGAACTCTATTTCGAGCACCGCAACTACATCCCTATCCTGGGATTACTGGCGCTTCCGGTCGCGGCTGCCTGGCAGTCCGCTAAGCGTTGGCCTCGTGGTGTGCTGACGCTTTGTTATCTGCCCGCACTGCTCATTCTTCTGACATTGACAGTTCGCGGATGGGGCGATCCAGCAATGGGCACCGAACGCTGGTATAACGCGCACCCAGAATCCTTGCGTGCGCTGATCTACAAGGCGCAATGGGTGCGCTATAGCCAAGGCGCTGACGCTGCCGCAGACTTGACACTGGCCGCTGCTGATCACGATAGCCGTAATCTTGAAAAATTGGCACTTGCGCTGACCATGCAATGCGAAATTCGTCGATCACGCTTTGGCTCGGCCTTGTTAGCCCACACCCGACGCACACTCGAAACAGAGCCGGCAGTTCGTCCTTCAGTGAAGTTTCTCTCTGATCTGGAATATGTAATGGACAAACGCCTGAAAGGGCAATGTCAGTGGCCGTCCCTTTCCGAATTAAAACAAATATATCAATTTATGCTGAATCAGACTCGATTGCCCGATGCCGATAGAACGGCGAAAGCTCGCCTTTTGCTCAATCTCGGATTGATCGACATGGCTGAAGGGCAAACTGAAAATGGCATCAAGCTATTGTTAGAGGGATTTAGAAACCATCGCACCTATTTCAGCTACGGCCTCATCATTGAGACTTTGCTAAAGTTAGACCGCAAAACGGATGCCCAGAAGTTGACCGAAGAATTTATCGACTATCAGCCATCCAACATTATCAATAAAGCCGATCACCGTCGTCGAGTTATGGCCGCTTACGATGACGCAAATTCCCGCGTCTTAGAGGTAAGGGAGGCATCGAGGGAGGCATCGGGGTCAGGTCTTGATTTTTGACTTTCTTGAAGAAGTTAAAGGACAGGTTTGTTTATCAGCCACCTCGTCAGGACCAACCTCCTCGCGAGGCCGTCCGCGTCTGCGATTCTCCATCCGGCGGCTGTGCTGAGGATGGCCTACTCTCTCTGATCGGCGTAACGCTGTCATCCGATCAGCTACCCACGTTGCAAAGCCGCTGAATCAGCCTCCATTGCCCCTCATGGATCGCGCCTCGCACGAGTTCCCATGAATGCGCCGCTCGCACACGAGTCGTGGAACCCAGGGCTTCGTTCCACGTATCGATATCGAGCCAGCCAAGTGTTTCGTCTGCGCCTTGAACCCCGCTCCGGCCTTATCCTGTGACACTGACCGCGCCCTTCGCCTATGCTGCACCAGGACAACACAGAGTCCCGAACGCAAGACATCGGCGAGGCGATCTTGAGCAACTCTCTCCCTCCGGAATCCGCGGAAGCGGGCACGGCAAACCTCTCCGTGATCCTGCCGGCCAAGAACGAGGCCGGATCTCTCGCGGGCCTGCTGACTCGACTGCGCGCGACGCTCCCTCACGCCGAGCTGATCCTGCTCGACGACGGCTCGACCGACCGAACGGCCGAGGTCGCCCTCGCCCACGGCGCCCACGTCATCTCTCACCCCTACAGCATCGGCAACGGCGCGGCCGTCAAGTCCGGGGCGCGCGCCGCGACCGGCGAGATCCTGATCTTCATGGACGCCGACGGCCAGCACGACCCGGCCGACATCCCGCGCCTGCTCGCCAAGCTCGACGAGGGCTACGACATGGTCGTCGGCGCGCGTGGCGTCGGCTCCCAAGCCGACTTCGGCCGATCGCTTGCCAACAGCTTCTACAATTGGTTCGCGACCCTGATCACCGGCCACAAGATCCTCGACCTGACATCCGGGTTCCGCGTTGTCCGAACAGAGCGGTTCAAGCGCTTTCTGTATCTGCTGCCGAACGGATTCTCCTACCCCACCACCATCACGATGGCGTTCTTCCGGTCCGGTTATCCGGTTGGCTATGTCCCGATCCATGCTGCCCAACGCCAAGGCACCAGTCACCTGCGCCCGTTTCGTGACGGCGTGCGCTTCCTGCTGATCATGTTCAAGGTCGCGACGCTCTACTCACCGCTGAAGCTCTTCTTCCCGGTCAGCGCGGCCTTTTTCGCGACCGGTCTCGGCTACTATCTCTACACCTTTCTGACCCTGGGCCGCTTCACCAACATGAGCGCGTTGCTGTTCACCGCCGCGATCGTCGTCTTCATGATGGGCCTGATCTCGGAACAGATCACGGCGTTAAACTATCGCGAGGGGGACCGATGAGCGCGGATCCCCCGACGTCCGATACCCATGTCCGACAACGCGAAGGCCGTCCAACGACATGAATGACTGTCCACGATGCCAAGTCCTAAACCGCGTCTGCTGGTTCTGACCTCGACCTTCCCGCGCTGGCGGAATGATGTGGAGCCGCCGTTCGTCTTCGAGCTGAGTCGGCGCCTGACCGACACCTTCGACATTACCCTACTGACGCCGCGCGCACCCGGCAGCCTGGAGCACGAGACTCTGGACGGGCTGCGCATCATCCGCTTCCCTTACTTCATCCGGAGCCGGGAGAACCTCGCCAGCCATGGTGGCGGCATCCTCAACCGGCTGCGAGCCAACCCGCTCAACTATCTGCTGGTGCCGCCCTTCCTGATCGGCCAGTTGTGGGCGTTGATCCGCGTGCTGCGCCATGACGACTGGGATCTGATTCACGCCCACTGGCTGATTCCCCAGGGTTTGATGGCATTGCTGGCGCGCAGGATGGCCAGGCGTCCGGTGCCGCTGGTCTGTACGTCGCATGGCGGCGATTTGTTCGCCCTACGCGGCACAGCGTTTCGCGCGCTGAAGCGCGCCGTGCTGCGGGCGAGTCATCGGATCAGCGTGGTCAGCCGGGCGATGCGCGATGAGGTGCTCGCACTCGGCATCGCTCCCGACAAGGTCGCGGTGATCCCCATGGGCGTCGACCTGCGCGAGTGCTTCACCCCCGACCCGCGCATCCCCCGCGAACAGAAGCAGTTGCTGTTCGTCGGACGTCTGGTCGAAAAGAAGGGTGTGGGTTTACTACTGAGGGCGCTCCCGCGGATCTTGCACGCGTTCCCCGACACACGACTCACCATTGCCGGTGGCGGCCCGCTGGAGACCGAGCTGCGGGAGCTTGCCGCTTCACTGCGAATCGGCGATCACGTCGACTTTAAGGGAATGGTGTCGCAAGCCGACCTGCCCGCCCTCTACCGCCGCGCAACCCTCTTTGTCGCCCCATTCCTGGTTGCAGACAGCGGCGATCAAGAGGGTTTCGGCCTGGTTCTGGTGGAAGCCATGGGCTGCGGTTGCCCGGTGCTCTGCGGGGACGTGCCCGCAGTTCGGGATATTGTTCTTCATGACAATACCGGAGTTTTGGTCAACCCCCGAAACACCCTGGATCTGACCGACGCTATCGAGGGATTGTTCGCCGATCCGAGCCGACGCGATCGCTACGCCGCAAACGCCCGCCAGCACTGCGCGGAGGCGTTCGATTGGGGGACAATCGCTGCGCGGTATGGCGTGTTATTGTCCGAAGTGCTCAACAAAGATCCCGCAAAAACGTGGTTTAGAAACAACACCGATCGATCGAACCCATGCGCCTGAACGCCGACCAAGTCGAGACCATCCACGAGGCCGAATTCGGCCGGGGAACCCGCGTGTCCCTGTTTAGCTCCCGCATCGACGATGAGAAGGGCGGGGGGAAGCGACATCGACCTCTTGATCACACCCGCAGCGCGCGATGATACCCGGTGCCGAAAGATCCGTTTTCTCGTCCTGCTGTAACGCGCGATCGGCGAACGACGGATCGATGTGCTGATCGCCGAACCTGACGATCCGCGCGATATCGTCAACACCGCCCGCGAGACGGGGGTTCGCGTATGAGACTGGGAACCGAGCGCCTGGCACTGCAGAATGTTGTAAAGTCTGAATACCTTCGAGCAGTCCATGAGCCACTACCGCTTAAACCAACGATTCACAAGACAACTCTGCGGCAGATCCATAACATGCTCAGAGCGAGTATGTTGCACGGATCGAGACCGTTCGCAACAGCAGATTGGCGACACTGATGACCCAATTGGGCTACTTTAGCGCCACCGACACCGGCATCCCTCCTGATCATCCACTTGTCTCGGAACCTGTCGGGACGCCAGCCTGCACTTGCAGATCTCGGATGTCGGGTGTATCCGATTCGCGCGTGAGACCAAGCTCATGAACAGGCCCTCGATCCAACGCTACAGCCATGCATCCTGCGATCAGCCCCAGCGCCTACTCAAAGCCGAGAAGATCATCCGCATCCTGAAAATGTTGCGTCCCCTGGCAGGCCAACGCGTTTTGGAGATCGGTACCGGCTCCGGCGTCATCGCCGCAGCCCTCGCAGAACAGGTTGGGCGAGATGGTGCAGTCATATCCGTCGACATTGTTGACCAGCGCATTGTCCACGCCGGCTACCAATTTCTGAAGATCGACAATGCTCACCTACCCCTATCGACAGCGTCCTTCGATCTCGTCGTTTCCAATCAGGTCATCGAACACGTCGGAGACCACACCGAACAACTGACCCATCTGCGGGAGATTCATCGCGTGCTAAGTCCTAACGGCATCGGTTACCTCGCTGCTCCCAACCGCTGGGCCATCCTGGAGCCGCACTACCGGCTTCCCTTCCTGAGTTGGCTACCGCAACTCCTGGCCGACGCCTACGTGAGAGCCGCCAGAAGAGGATCCGTATACGATTGTTACCCGCCCGGCCCACTGAAACTCCGCCGCATGCTGCGAGCAGCCGGCCTCAGGTGGGCGACGATGGCCGGTCAGGCAGTCAAGATCATGGCATCGCTTGACGATGGGCCGTGGCCGAACCGGGTCGCGGCGCGCATGCCGACTGTCGTAATTGATTCGCTGTCCGGCATACTGCCAACGACGATCTTAGTTCTCAGGAAGGCGCAACCAAGCGCATCATGAACGAAGTGTCGCCGGCGAGATCGTGGTTTTGCCAACAGCACCACATGACGGATGAGCGATGCAAACAACGACGTGGCTAAAGTGAGACACGGATTCTCCGTCATGGCTATCTTCCGACACCAACTTTTCCAAGCGTTCAAATGGTCTGCGGCGGGTGAGTTCGCGTCGCGCCTCATCCAGCCACTGGTGTTCCTGATCCTGGCCCGCCTGCTCACACCAGAGGATTTCGGTGTCATGGCCGCGGCGACGATGGTCATCAGCTTCTCGCAGGTCTTCTGGGAGGCTGGCATGGGCAAGGCGCTCATCCAGCGCCAGCGGGACATCCCCGAGGCGGCAAATGTGGCATTTTGGGTCAATGTCGCGTTGGGTATCGGGGTTGCTAGCCTGATCTTTCTCGTCGCCCAGCCCTTGGCTCAGCATGTCTTCAACGACGCGCGGGTCACGCTCGTGCTGCAGGTCATGGTGGTGCATATCCTGCTGGGGGCCGTGGTCGCGACACACACCGCTCTCCTGCAGAAAGAGTTCCGGTTCAAGCAACTGTTTTGGGTGCGACTGCTGACCGTCGCATTGCCCGCGCTCGCATCCATACCGATGGCGCTTTATGGCTGGTCTTACTGGGCGCTGGTGGTCGGTGCGCTGGTCGGACAGGCGGGTCAGGCGCTCGTTCTGTGGCGCGTGAACGAGTGGCGCCCGGCCTGGGGGTTCGACCGCAGGGTAGCTCGGGAGATGGCCGGATTCGGACTCTGGGTTGGCTTATCGGGATTGCTCGGCTGGTTCTACCTCTGGGCCGACGCGCTCATCGTCGGAATGTATCTCGGCGCACACGAACTGGGCCTGTACCGAACGGGGAATCAGTTCGTCATGATGTTGTTCGGGGTCATCTTCGCACCGTTGCTGCCCGTGCTGTACAGTCATCTCTCCGAGATTCAGGCGGACCGCGAGCGACTGCGGATGACCTATGAACGGGTCGTCAAGGTGAGCATCCTCGTGGCAATGCCGATCGCGTTCATCTTGTTCGCGGCATCCCGCCCAATCGGCAAGCTCATCTTCGGTGAAGCTTGGTCAGGGATAGGGCTAGTGATTGGGGTGATGGCATTGACGCATGGGACATCATGGATCATTGGCTCGAATGGCGAGGTCTATCGCGCGATCGGCAAGCCAGCCTACGAGACCATCGTCATGGCGGTATCCTTGCCGATCTATCTGATAGCCTATCTCTTTAGCATTCATCGTGGCTTCGACGCGTTCGTATGGACCCGGTTCGGACTCGCCGTGGCTGCGACCATGTTACATTTAGAGTTGGCCCGCCAGCTTGTCGGTCTCGCCATCGCACCCGTGTTTCGGTTTCTGATCATGATGGCAATCGCCTCATCCATCGCGCTTCCCATCGGTCTTGTCGTGCCTCACCATGTGGATGGAGTCCTGATGCAGTCACTCGTGATTGTCTCCATGAGCATGTCGGCTATAGCATTTCTGCTCTACATCCTCGGGGTGGGCCGAATAGTCCGGCCACTCCTCGCCAACGGCACCCGCTGGACTTCCGTATGATCCCGCGAATCCGCAAGAACCTAAGGTACTGGCACCCGCAGGCAATTTCGATCAGAGATCCGGGGGCCATGTTCGCCGCATCGTTTCGCATGTTTAGCCCGATCTATTGGCATCCAGGACTCGAAGACGACTCGCCAACCCCGACCTACGATCAGGGTCTGGTGTGCCAGGACGGACACTCATGAGCGACGGTACCAACGCTGGATTCATGATGGAGCATATCAGCTGTGATTTTTGTGGCAGTGATCGCTACCGGGTCAGATACCGGAAACCGGATACCTGGCTATGGCGTGACCTGTTCGAGTACCCAGTCGTCGAATGCCTTGAGTGTGGGTTGGTCTATGTCAACCCGAGGCCGCCTTTTAATCAAATGGGAAGATTCTATCCACCGGGTTATCACGACGCTCGCAATACCGACATCCACCGTCAGCGCTACCAGGGGCAAGCGGAATATATACCCCAGCTGGATCGTGAACGCGTGTTGGATATTGGCTGTGCTCGGGGGGATTGGCTGAGCTCTCTGAAAGCAAGGTATCCCGGTATCGAGGCTCATGGCGTTGATGCATTCAGTGAATCCGTGGCGCATGAGGATATTGTGTTTCACAAGGGAGCCCTGCCCGAGTGCACTTTGCCAGATGCCTACTTCGATCTCGTCACCGCCTGGGCAGTGCTTGAGCATGTCCATACGCCATCTGCCTATTTTGCCGAAGTGTCGCGGATCATCAAGCCCGGGGGGCGCTTTGTCTTTCTCGTGCCCAACGCCGAGAGCCTGTATGGTCGAATGGCCTTTATGGAAGACGTGCCGCGGCACCTGTATCACTTTTCGCCGAGGACGATTCATGCCTATGCGTCCCGATTCGGTTTTCGGGTCGAAATAATCGTCTTCGATGATCGTTTGTGGGATGGGCGTGGTTGGGGTACTTTCCGCCACCTGTTTCGGCGGTTGGCGCGGATCGATTGGCGGGGGTTGCAGGAACTGCGGTACGGCTTGTTCGGAAAAGCGTCGCTACGGCTAGGCTCGCTGCTGGATCTCCTGGTCTTTTCCGCTCACTGGGAGGCCCAGCTGGGACGTTCTGGGATCATGATCGTCGCGCTGAACAAGACATGACGATATTCGACCGTGCAGGGCGGACATTGCAGGCGCTCCCGCTGGTCTGCCGCTACCCGCGAGGCTTCCGCATACCGTCGCATTTGACGCTTGCGGAGCGCGCGGTCCTGTATCGCCTGGCGGAGGGCGTTCCGCATCGGCCCGTTCTTGAGATCGGTTCGTATCTCGGCGCTTCGGCTTATTTCCTCGCGGCAGCGCGTGATCGGGCCGAATACGGGGGTCGGGTGATTTGCATCGATACCTGGCAGAACGATGCGATGACCGAGGGTGCACGGGATACCTTCGCGCAGTTTCTCGCCAACACACGGGCGTTCACGGGACGGATCACGCCGTTACGGGGTTTCAGTCACGAGGTGGTCAAGGCGGCGCGCGCACTAGCGCCCGAAGGCATCGGGATGCTGTTCATCGACGGCGATCACTCGTGGGAGAGTGTGAGGCGTGATTGGGATTGTTATCGGCATTTGCTTGGACCGGGCGCTGTAGTCGCATTACACGACATTGGATGGGCGGAAGGCGTGCAGCGAGTCGTGCGCGAGGAGGTCGAACCGCTGGTTGACGAGTCCGGTGCGCTCCCGAATCTGTGGTGGGGTACGATGGCCCGATGATCTCAGTCATCATCCCGACCCGGAATCGTGCGGCCTTGCTTTCCCTGGCGTTACGTTCTTTGGAGGTGCAGATACTCCCGCGCGAGCGGTTCGAGGTCGTGGTGGTTGATAACGGCTCGACGGATGGCACGGCCGATGTGATCACCGCTCACGCCATTGATCTGCCCAATCTACGCGCCGTTTTCGAGCCGGAGCCCGGCCTTCATGCTGGGCGACATCGTGGGCTGCGCGAGGCGCGTGGCGATGTCCTCGTCTTCATTGACGACGACGTTGAGGCGACGCCGACCTGGCTGACGGCGATTGCCGAGTGTTTTGCCGATACGCAGGTCGTCATGGTCGGGGGGAACAATCTTCCAAAATTCGAGCGGACTCCGCCGGACTGGCTCGCCCGGCTATGGGCGAGGCCCGTATACGACGGTAAGGCGATCCCCTGGCTAAGCATCCTGCGGATGCCGGACGGAATTCGTCAGATCGATCCATGCTACGTCTGGGGTTGCAACTTTGCGATCCGGCGCACTGCGCTCGTTGCCGCGCACGGGTTTCATCCCGATGCCATGCCACGCGAGATGATTCGTTTTCGTGGCGACGGCGAGACGCATGTCTCGCGTTACGTCGCGGCCTCCGGATTGACGTGTTTGTTCCATTCCGGCGCCACCGTCTTCCACTTCGTCGATGCGTCGCGGATGACAATCGCCTATTTTCGCCAACGCGCCTTCGATCAGGGGATTTCGGATTCTTTTTCCGATCTGCGACAGGGACATGGAAGGGTTTTGCTTGGGCTGAAATCGATTTTCGTATACGCGACGCGCCGGTTGCGCGCCGCACTGGAAATCGATCGTGAGCTGCGGCAATTGCGTGGCCGCATGGCGGCCGGTTACCGTGAGGGCTATCTCTTCCACCAGCGCGCGTATCGACTGGATCCACACGTGCGCGAGTGGGTGTCGAGGCCGGACTTTATGGGTGATGAGGTGTTAGAGGGAGATAGACCATGATTGAACGTATCGAGTACAAAGAGCAGCTTTTTGCCATCATCGTCCCGGCGAGCTATCGCGACAACGGCATCCATTTTTTCACCCCCGACGATTTCTCTCAGCAGCTTGCCTACATGCGCCGCCCGACCGGCCATCTGATCGAGCCGCACAGCCACAATCCGGTACCACGCGAGGTTGTGTATACGCAGGAAGTCCTGTTCATCCGTTCCGGCCGCCTGCGTGTTGATTTCTACGACGATGAGCGGAACTGGATCGAAAGCCGCGAACTCGGTCCTGGCGATGTGATCCTGCTCGCGGCGGGCGGACATGGATTCGAGGTGCTGGACGAGGCCGAGATCATCGAGGTCAAGCAAGGGCCTTACGCGGGCGATCGCGACAAGACGCGCTTCCAGGGCAAGGTGCCGGGAAGCGGGGGATGAGGCGCGCATTGTGAATCTATTCGCCACCATCAGGCGCCGGGGACTGTTCGGAACACTCACCTATTCGGCCAGTTGGGTGCGGCGTCATTCCGGCTGGGATGTCCGGCGCGCGCGCAATGCCCCGCGCTATCACAATCCGACGACCGAGGAATTGGCGGCGGTCGAGGACGCGTTGCAGGCGTTTGGCGTAACAGTCGAGGATTATCGGGTCGATCCCGAATCCTTCGCGCGCTTCAAGGCAGAGAAGCCCTTCCCGGAAGATTATCACGGCGGCCAAACAGGCGGGGTCTGGGACGAAAAGCTGCTTGAGCATTTCATCGCCGCGCGCCTGTTGGGGCTTGATGACTACGGGACCGATGACATGTATGTCGATGTGGCGGCCTGTCATTCGCCCTGGGCACGCTATCTGCGAGAGGTGCGAGGGTTGAACGCTTGGGCCATCGATCTCGCGGTCGGGCAGAAATTTCGCAATCTTCCTTACTACCGTTCCGAGAATGCGACTACCACGACATTCGCGGACGCATCGGTTCGCGGCGCCTCGTTGCACTGTGCCTTCGAGATGTTCGCTGGCGATGATGATATCGAGTTCATGCGGGAGGCAGCGCGGATACTGGCGCCTGGGGGTAAGGTTGTGGTCGTGCCGCTCTACCTCCATACGCACTATTGCTCTTATTCGACCTCGGAGTATGTGCGAATGGATACTTGGGGCGTTCCGTCGTCGCGCAAGTACGATGCCCAGGCGCTCGTTCGACGGGTGCTTGATCCGGCTATCGAGGCGGGATTGAGTTATCGCCTACGTGCGCTTCGCAACAAGGAAGAGTTGGGCATGAATGTCTACTGTCATTTCATCCTGGAACTCTCACGATGATCCGTGTCCCGGTCAACGAGCCGCTGCTTGACGGCAACGAAAAAAAATACTTGCAGGAGTGTGTCGACAGCGGCTGGATCTCATCAGAAGGCCCTTTTGTCGACCGCCTCGAGCGCGAGCTGTCGCAGCGAGTGGGCAGGTCACACGGCGTCGCGGTGTGCAATGGAACGGCAGCGTTGGATGCGGCGGTGGCTGCGCTCGGTATCGGGCCCGGCGACGAGGTCATCCTGCCAACCTTCACCATCATTTCCTGCATCGGCCAAATCGTCCGCGCGGGTGCCAAAGCTGTACTGGTGGATAGCGATCCGGTGACTTGGAATATGGATGTCACCCAGGTCGAGGCAAAGATCACGTCGCGCACCAAGGCGATCATGGCCGTCCACATCTATGGTCTTCCGGTCGACATGGACCCACTGTTGGAACTCGCCTGCCGTCACGGTCTGAAAATCATTGAGGACGCGGCGGAGATGCAAGGCCAGTCCTATAAGGGCCGGCCCTGCGGCAGCTTCGGCGACCTCAGCACCTTCAGCTTCTATCCGAACAAGCATATTACGACCGGCGAGGGCGGCATGATTGTGACCGACAATGCGCTCCTGGCCGAGCGTTGCCGCTCACTGCGCAACCTCTGCTTCAAGCCGGAAAAGCGGTTCGTCCATGACGAGTTGGGTTGGAACTTCCGAATGAGTAATGTGCAGGCGGCCTTGGGTGTCGCCCAACTCGAACGCCTCGACGAGTTCGTGGAACGCAAGCGGGGCATTGGGACGCGATACACCGAATTGTTGTCCGCTGTCCAGGGGCTGCAACTGCCGTTGGCTACAACTGACTATGCCGAGAACATCTATTGGGTCTATGGACTGCTGTTGGACGACACGGTTGACTTCGACGCAGAGGAGGCGATGCGCAGGTTGGCAGCACGCGGGATCGGCACGCGCCCATTCTTCTGGCCAATGCACGAACAACCAGTGTTGCGTAACAAGGGCTGGTTCGCTGGCGAGCGGTATCCCGTCGCCGAGCGTATGGCACGGCGTGGCTTCTATATCCCGAGTGGCCTGGCCCTCGATGAGGCACGACAAGAGCGGGTTGTCGAGGCACTAAAAGAGGTGCTGCATGGCTGAGACCGAGGCTTCCGTTTTCGACGCCTATGCCGCGTATTACGACCTGCTCTACCGGGACAAGGACTATGCGGGCGAGGCAGCCTATGTGCACGGCCTGATCCGGCGCTACGCACCCGGAGCACGAGACATCCTCGAACTGGGTTGTGGTACGGGCCGGCACGCAGAGGCGTTCGCGCAACTGGGATTCCGTGTCACCGGCGTGGATCGCAGCGGCGAGATGGTCGCCAGGGCACGGGAGCGTGCGGCTGGGCGTCACGACCTCCTATTGATGGAAGGAGATTTGCGCGATTTTCGTTCAGACAGGAAATTCGAAGTCGTGCTCGCGCTGTTCCATGTGATGAGCTACCAGACCGAGAACGCCGATCTCTCGGCGGCCTTCGCCACGGCGGCTGAGCACCTTGCTCGCGGCGGTATCTTCATCTTCGATTGCTGGTACGGCCCCGGCGTGTTGACCGATCCACCGACGACACGGGTGCGGCGTCTTCACGGCAATGGCATCGACATGACCCGCATCGCCGAGCCCGTGAGTCACCACGACCGGAATCGGGTTGACGTGCATTACGAGGTCATCGTCGAAGGCGCTTCCCGGATGGAGCGAATCCGCGAGGTCCATTCGATGCGTTATCTGTTTACCCCCGAAGTGGATCTGCTGCTCGATGCCGCTGGGCTGCGTAGGCTCGCGGCAGAGCAGTGGCTCGATGGGTCGGTGCTTGGCGCGGAGAGTTGGAACGCCTGTTATGTGGCTGGATTGAAAGCAAACGAGTCTAATGAGGAAGCGCTAATATAAAAAGCCAAGGTCATCCCTGGCCATGTTGAGTTCGTCGAAAGCAAATGAGCAAGCGTATCCTTATTTTATTTCCGCACGAATGGGTGGCTTACTCGCCAACCATTTTGAACCTCGTTGATTTGCTTTCATTGCGGAACAGTGTCGGGGTCATCGCTTTCGACAATGAGAAGTACGGCAGCGAATCTCTCGACCCTGGCGTATATAAGCTGATCCGCCTGCCTGTATGGATGCGTGCAATTTTAACCGTGACCGGGACCTATAATGCCTTTAAAGCATTGTTGCTGTTGAAGGCCATGCGATCGGTTGAAGCCGACGTCGTTATCGGTGTCGATTCAATCGGTTTTTATGTTGCGCAGAAGCGATTCGGGAGTGCCCACCTGCTTTCGCTCGAAATCGCCCGCGACTGGTTTCAACGAAACGTGCTTGTTTCTGCCATACAGTCCATCGCAATCCAGGGTTACGAACGGCTCGATTATCTTTTCCCGAATGGCGCGCCCGCCGAGGTATTCTATCTTCCTAACTCTCCAATCTTGGCAGAAACCATTTCACCAAGAGTAGGCGCGCGAAATGGCCGCATCATTTTTCTCGGAAATGTGATTCCAAGTCATGGTATTTTTTTGTGTATCGACGCGATTAGGAAGCTGCCGGACATCAGCTTGACAATCAAGGGTGCAATGCGGCCGTCCATGCGGAGAGGGCTTGAGAAGCATTATCGAGAATTATTTGAGGAAAGGCGACTATTTATTGATGAAACGTACACTCCACAGAACGAGATAGTTCGATACATCGAAGGATTCGAGATCGGTTTCTGCTTTTATGACTTTCGATTTATCGCCGCTGGAGATGTCAACTACGTTACCTCCCCATCTGGAAAAATGTACAATTATTTCGCTGCGGGAGTGCCAGTGATCGGCAGTGATATATCAGGCCTTAAGGACATCAGGAGTTTCGGCGCTGGTATTCTGTTGAATGATGTTTCAGTCGCCGCTATCGCGCACGCAATTCGCGAATTGCGTGGTAATTATGCGGCCTATCGCGAGGGTTGTCTGAGGGCTGCCGCATCTCTCGATTTCGCGCGCTGTTCGATTCGTTATCTTCGCTTTCTGCTCGATGAAGGTGAAGGGCAGTGACGTTGTTGTTTCTCAGCAAGCGCCGACCGCAAGGAAGAGACCTCTTCACCAATCCGTATGGTCGCTTTTTTCACCTCCCAAAATTACTGGTGGAATACGGTCACGAGGTGCATCTGCTGCTTCTAAGTTACCGGCGCGACCCGGCCGAATCCCGTCAGGTCGATGGGCTGCACATGCATACGGTCTCAGCACAACCTTGGATGTTGTGGCCATATCTCAAGGAGGCCCATGTACTGTGCGCCGACATCGAGCCGGATTGGGTGGTTGGGTTCTCCGATACCTGGTACGGCATCCTCGCCATGCATTTGGGATCCTCCCACGGTTGCCGTGCGCTGATCGACGCCTACGATAACTACGAGAGCTACATCCCTTGGGCAAAAATGTTGCATTGGGCCTGGCGGCGCGCGTTGGCTCGGGCGGACGCAGTGACCGCAGCCGGCCCAAGTCTAGCAGAGTGGATGCAGGCGACATCGAGGCGGGCGTCGGTCGGTGTGGTGCCCATGGCAGCGGATCCCCTCTTTGTCCCTATGCCGCAGCTGGATTGCCGGAGGCGATTGGGGCTCCCGGAGAGAGGTGTCCTGGTCGGGTATTCGGGGTCGTTACACCCCAGTCGGGGGATAGGGCAGTTGTTCGAGATTTATGCAGCGCTTCGGCGTGAGATACCGGAGCTTGGTATTGTGCTTTCCGGCCGGTTGGCCAGGGGCGTGCAACTCCCGGAAGGCGTGCACTGGCTCGGGTATCGCCCGGATAAAGACGTCCCCTTCATCGTCAACAGCGTCGATCTCTTGTTTGTCTTGAATAAGCGGTCGGCATTCGGCAATCACAGCTACCCGGCCAAGCTCTATGAGGCGATGGCATGTGGAGTTCCTGTGGTGGCGTCGGATGTGCCGGGGAGTGCCTGGGTTCTGCGGGACCATCCGGAGATGCTCGCGACGGTGGGCGATGTGGAGGATTTTGTGACCAAGGCAATCCCACTGCTGCATCGGGGGCGCGTAGCTTATGCGGGTGTTCAGGGCTGGGATGCATCGGCCGCGATTCTCGCCCGGATCTTGGGCATTGGGGTCAGCTAAATGTTGATTGACTAAGCCCATGTATTTGATTAATAATTAGATACGCTAAGACTCACCCAAAGTTGTAATCAAACCTGAATACCCTGCCTTTCGACAGTCTCATTGTGATACTTCCTCCAGAGACCGTCCTATCCTAACGACAGCATCCAGCTTTTCTTGGATCATCGGAATCCTCGCAAGCACGAAACGATCCGTCAGATGCTGACTGTCACGAAAGACCAGCAAACCATCCGTCGTGACGGCGCTGCAGATCCCGTCTGGGCAGACGAGATCGTTCAAGTCCAGAAAATGGACATTACTGAATTTTTCCGCACTCTGCGCGAGATCGCGCGTAACCCGCACAACATGCTCTTGGCGCTCCGTCGCCCCGCAGGCAGCGCGGCCGATCTGTCCATCCGACGACAGGTGTCGCGCCACACAGCCGGGGCCGTCGAAGGGCAGGCTCGGTGTTCCGGGGATGAGGATGACGGTGTCGGCAGCCTTGCTCAGCCGAGAGAACACGCGGGCGCTGCCTTCAACCCACTGAGCTTCCGTGAAATCGTAGGTGGCTGCGCTGCCCGTGATCACCACATCCGGTCGGATGCGCTCGATCTCTGCCAGGACCGCGTCGCGCCACTCGCTGCAGACAGTGTAGACCTGTCCGATCCTCGGGTAGAAATAGTCTTCATCGACCATCGCACAGGCGGATTTCGTCAAGACAACGATGCGCCAAGTGGGCTCCGGAAACAGGGCCGGAACCATCGAAAACCACTGCGCCAGAATGCTATCGCCGAGGAGGACGACGGTTCGGGGTGCATCTTCCGGCCCGAACAGACACGGTTCGACACGGGCGTGGTGGTACCAAGCATCGCAGGGCATCCGGTAGATCACAGGGAGATCGGCCTGCCATGCGGCGACGTTTGATCCCGGCGTATCTTCGCTCTTCGGTGCAAGTCCGCGCCAGAGATGGAAGAGCACGGCGATGAGGACGGCCATGATCAAGAGGCTCACGAGCAGAATCCTTCGCGGTTCCGCGTGACTGAAGCGGCCTTTCCAGAAGGGGTACTCGACCAAGCGGTAGCTGAGGATCGCGGCCATGAGGGACAGCAGCACCAGACCCAGAGTCGGGATGGGCTGACCTTCGAAGCCGAGGGAGAAGCCGAGCATCAGCACCGGCCAATGCCACAGATACCAGGAGTAGGAGCGATCGCCCAACCAGACGAGCGCGGGATGGGCGAGCGGCCCGGCCTGCCCTCCGGCCAGACCGTGTCCGGCTGCGATGACGAGGGCGGTTCCCAAGGAGGGGATGAGCGCCCAAAACCCCGGATAACCGAGCTGCGGATGCAGAAACAGGGCGCTCCCCGCAATCATGGCCAGTCCGCAGCCGAGCGCCGGCCAGGCGATGATTCCGGAGGACAGGAGTGACCGGATGCGAGGATGGTCCTCGACGCGTGGCGCGTTGAATGGTGATGTCTCGGACAGGGACAGGAAGACGACTGCGCCGAGCGCGAACTGCCAAATGCGCGACGGCATCAGGTAGAAGGCGAAGCCGGGTGTCGTGGATGTCCATATCAGTGCGAGGGCGAGGCTGGCGACGAGGAGCAATCCCAGGCCCCACCACCAGACGCTGTGTCGACGCACGGAACCCTCAGCGCCGCGGGCGATCAGGAAGAGCCCGAGCAGGATCGGAGGCCAGATGAGGTAGAACTGCTCCTCGACGCCGAGAGACCAGGTGTGCAGGAAGAGATCTCGCGCGGCGAGTTCGTTGAAATAATCCACGCCGAGGAAGGCGAAGTAGAGGTTGCTAGTCCATGCCGCGGCGAAGGGTGCGGAAGCCAGTTGCACGCGAGCTTCAAGATCCGACAGGAGCCAGAGCGTTGCGGCCGTGCCGACGACAAGCATCGCCGCGAGGGCGGGCAGAAGGCGTTTCAGCCGCCTGGCGTAGAAGCGCAGAAAGCGGATGCGGCCGGTTTGGCGCAGCTCGCGGATCAGGAGTCCGCTGATCAAGTAGCCGGAGAGGACAAAGAAGACATCGACGCCGATGAAGCCGCCTTGTGCGAACGGCACGTTCGCATGCGCGAGGACAACGAGGAGGATGGCGATGGCACGCAACCCTTGCAGGTCAGGGCGGAAATCCGGTCGATCCGAGGTCGTGGACATGGGCGTACGCTCCGTGCGAGTCGGGGGCATGGTACACCGATAGGAGATCGTTTTCGGGGGAAACGGATGGAATCCGGGCGTCCCCGGGGTTGATGTGGTTAGCCGTCGGGACAGTGGAAGAGGACGACTGCAAGTCGTCTCTCCCGGGGTATCGTCGCTTCGCGACGTTGGACCGCGCCGGATCCTTCTTCCAAAAGGCATCGGGGTCTTGCCTCGTGGCTTTGAACACACGTCGAAAGCGAGGATTGAGCCGGCGATGCAAGGATGTCGGAGCTTCCCATAGGGAAAATCCCCCGCTTGAAGACTAACGGTAGAAGTGGAGGCCCATCAGACGGCTGGATTCAGTGCGACCTCGCCAACGGCATTCGTTATCGCTTATCGCTCGCGCGCGGAATAAAACGACTTCTTGGAGACACCCGCTTGACGCGCCATCGACGCGATGAGGGTTGGAGAGAAAGGCGCCTTGGGACAGTCCACCGTGACCTTGTAGCGTCGGCCGTCTTCATCCTTGACCCACTGCTCGTGTGAGCCGCTCCCGCCCTTGCGGGGCTCGAAACCGAGTGTACGCAGGATCCGCTTGACCTCGGTGCAGGTCAGCGGCGGGAAGTGTCCGCTCATTGAGCGAGCGACAGGGGGAGGCGTCCGTTGAACGGGCGGTGGGTGTCGTCGTGTCGGCGGATATGGCGCCAGAAGCCGAACCACCAGAAGCGCAGCCAGTACCGCAGCGGCGCGCGTCGACTCAGCAATGCGTCGGCGTAGGCTTGGTCTTCGCCGTCCCATGCCTCGCGGACATAGTCATCGATCATGGCATCCAGCTTGCCTTTGACCTCCTCGAAGGTCTCGCCTTGGGCGGCCAAGTCGAAGTCCAGACAGATGGCGACCCACAGGCGCGGCGCCTCACGCTCGGCGTAGCAGCGGACCTTCAGCTCGGTGGGACGGATGGTCGTCATTGGCGGGCTACGGGATGGTTCGAAACGGTCTGTTATTCATCGTTACCCCGAGGATGCCCGCTGTCAACAGGGGCTTCGGGGCTCGGGACTTCGGGGGCAGGTCTTTCCTTTTGACAGTCCAGATCGTCCGGCAGAAATCCGGTCGATCCGAAGACGTGGACATGGGCATGCACTCCGTGCGAGTCGGGGCAAGGTACACCGATGCGGGATCGTCTCCGGGGAGCCGGTTGGATTTCAGCGCCGGCGTCGACGTCTTCTCGCTCCGCGCTCCGGGGACGATCGCGGGCCTTGTTCATTATCCCGGCCACCGCCTTCAGGCCGCGACCGGCATCAGATAGGGTAGCTTGGGCGGGCGTGGCCGGTGGCGTCGCGGTCGCGGCGGCAGAGGCACGCGAAGGAGGAGCT